>CAXBBA010000141.1:0-6014 GCA_963973805.1 uncultured Halieaceae bacterium
CCTTGGCTTCTTCAACGTCGAGCCGACGAGTCCCGGCTACATGGTCCGCCTGCGATTGCCCGCCTGCCAGATGCGTGGCGACCAGCTCACCGCACTGGCGGAGATCGCCGACACCTATGCCGGCGGCTACGCCCATGTCACCACCCGGGGAAATCTGCAGATTCGCGAGATTGAACCACGCCATGTGCTCGATGTGATCGACGCGCTGAATGCCGCGGGCCTGTCCTGCCAGGGTTCCGGCGCAGACTCGGCGCGGAATATGACCGCCTCCCCCGCTGCCGGCTTCGACGCCAGCGAGATCATGGATCTATCGCGCTACACGCGGCGCCTGTCAAATCTCGTATTGAACACGCGGGAACTGCGCGCACTACCGAGAAAATTCAATATCTCCTTCGACAACGGCGGCAGCATTTCCGCCGTGAGCGACAGTAACGACATCGCCTTTCAGGCGGTCCGGGTTGGCGACGGCGCTCCCCTCGACGCAGGGGTTTACTGCCGCATCGGTCTGGGGGGGATCAGCGGGCACCGCGACCTGACCCGGGAGACAGGTTTTGTCTGCACGCCGGAGCAAACCGTGCTGACGGGCTTCGCCATGCTGCATGTTTTCTGCGAACACGCCGACCGGAGCAACCGCAAGAAGGCTCGACTCAAGTACCTGCTCGATCAGCGGGGTTGCGACTGGTTCATCGAACGGACCCAGGAGAAGCTCGCCGAGCTGGAAGCGGGTTTCGAGTTGATGCGCCTGGGCGAAGAGCACGATGAGCCCCGCCCTCCGGTGAATCGCCAGGGGCACATCGGCTTCCATCCGCAAAAACAGGACGGGCAAAGCTATCTGGGTGTGGCACTGGAAATGGGCCGCCTGTCACCCCGGCAGATGCGCTGCCTGGGTCGCATTGCCAAGGAGTTCGGCAACAACGACATTCGCCTTACGGTGTGGCAGAACCTGCTGCTCCCGGGACTCTCCGATGACGCCATAAACGAAGTGCGGTCCCTGGTCGAAGGCGAGGGCATGAAAACCGAGGCGACGGCATTCGCCGCTGGCGCCGTCGCATGCACGGGCAAGATGGGTTGCAAACTCGCCCTCGCCTACACCAAGGAAACCGGCCTGGCACTGGTACGCCACCTGGAGCAGCGCTTCACCCTCGACACTCCCCTGAACATCCACATCACCGGCTGCACCAACTCCTGCGCCCAGCACTACATCGGCGATATCGGCCTGGTAGGTGCCACGCTCAAGAGCGGTGGAGACGGGTTCTTCGTGGTGGTGGGCGGTGGCAGCGACGGTGACAAGGGTGTTGGCCGCCCCGTTTGCGGGCCGGTGAGCGTCGAGCATATCAACAGCGTTGTGGAAGACCTGGTATGCGCCTACCTGGAACGACGCGCGGGCGGCGAGACCTTCCTCGAGTTCGTGCGTCAGCTGGCTGACGACGAGCTACCCCAACTTATCGATCCGCAAATCCTGGCCGCCTGAATTCCGGGCATCACTGAAAGGGACCACCGTGAATAAACCGAACACTGAACTGCTGGCCGCGTTGAGCAACCCCATTCCGCCCGCGTCTGCGGAAGCCCCGGACTTCATCCCCGAGACCGCACCGTTCACCGAAGAACAGCGGGCGTTTCTCAACGGCCTGTTCACGGGCGTGGAAGCCGTCGCCAGAAAGGGTGGCGGGAGCGGCGCCGGAGCAGAACAGGCGCAGACGCCCCTGCAGGTGTACTTTGGTTCCCAGACCGGAACTGCCGAGTCCCTGTCCAAGGACCTGCGCAAGTTCGCTCGCACCCGGGGTTTCGATGCCGCGATAAGCGAACTGGACACGATTACACCCACGGATCTGTTGACCTGCGAGCACCTGCTCATCGTTGCTGCCACCTACGGTGAGGGTGAACCCACCGACAACGCGAAGAGCTTCTACGACGCCCTCATGGCCGACGACGCGCCCGCATTGCCCGCCACCCTGAACTTCAGCGTATGCGGCCTGGGAGACAGCAGCTACCCCAACTTCAATCAGGTCGCGCAGGAACTCGATGCGCGCCTGGAGGCCCTGGGCGCCACACGCTGCACAGCACTGGTTACCTGTGACGTGGACTACGACGACGACTTCGCGACCTGGCGAGGCGAGGTTTTTGCCAGCGAAGCGTTTCTGTCGGCGGCGGGCGACGCGGTCGCGGCCCCTGCTGGCGCCGAAGACCCGAGCCCTGCCTTCGACAAGAACCACCCCTTTGTTGCGACGCTCATTCGCAGCGAGCGTCTCAGCGGCTGCGACTCCGTAAAGTGCGTCAATCACGTCGAGATTGCCCTCACCGGGGGCGGCGAAGACATGCGCTACGAGGCAGGCGACGCCTTGGGCGTATGGCCGCTGAACGATATGGCCGAGGTCGACGGGATTCTTGAAACCACGGGTCTCACCGGGAACGAGATCGTCCAGCTCAAGACCGGACCAACGCGGCTCAGGCAAGCCCTGTTCCGTTCTCTGGATCTGATGACGGTAACGCAGAAGACCGCCGAAGCCTGGAACGTAACCGTTGCCGAGGACGATCAGTTGATCGACCTGCTGCCCCAGGGCGTTGCTGAACTGGACGCCCAGGTCCTCGTCGACGGCCTGCGACCGCTGCAACCGCGCCTGTACTCCATCTCCTCAAGCCCCAACAAACATCCGGGAGAGGTGCATCTTACGGTTGGCGAAGTCCACTACGAACTGAATGGCTCGGCGCGCAAAGGCGTTGCTTCAACGTTCCTGGGCGGACGTCTGCCGGCGAACGGGTCCCTGGGTGTCTACGTTCAACGATCGCCCCACTTCGCTCTCCCCGCCGACGATGCGCAGCCACTGATAATGATCGGACCCGGCACGGGCATCGCCCCGTTCCGCGCCTTTCTAGAGGAACGCGAGACCCGGGGAGCTCCAGGTCCCAACTGGCTGTTCTTTGGCGATCAGCACGAGTCTTCGGATTACATCTACCGGGATCAGATCACGGCGTGGAAGGACTCGGGTCTGCTGACCCGCCTGAGCCTGGCCTGGTCCCGGGACAGTGAGCAAAAAGTCTACGTGCAACACCGCATTCGCGAGGCGGGCGCCGAGTTCTTCCAGTGGCTTCAGAACGGAGCGGCGATCTACATCTGCGGTGATGCCCTGCGCATGGCAGTCGATGTGGAAGGGGCTTTGCTGGACGTGATTGGCGAACATGGCGGGATGGACCGCGAAGGGGCCGAAGCCTACCTGGAGAGCCTGCGCAAGACCCATCGCTATCAGCGCGACGTTTACTGAGCGCTCCCTCGGCCCGGCTCCCGGGCGATAATGCAACACTCTTGCGCCTGGAGCCCGGGCGCAGCTGAATCCCTCGGGCTCAGGCCTGCGTTCCCCGGATCTCTCCGGATAGCGCGTACTCCTCAATAAGTGCCTGCAGTTCCGGGACACAGGAACCGCAACCGGTCCCGCATTGCAGTTTTTCCCCCAGCTCCCCGGGCGTATGCAGACCCTCGCCGACGGCGGCGACAATCGCGGACTGGGGAACCTCATGGCACGCGCAGATCAGCGCGTCCCCCGCATCTCCCGCTGCGGGCTCCGCAAGCAACTTCCAGCGCGGGGTGGGCAGAGGCTGGCGCAACTGGCGCTCCAGCCAGGCGGGGTCGGGCAGCAGAGCATGATCCTCATGAGCAAAGAGCACCGCCGCCAGGCCGTGATCAAACCAGAAGTGCCGCTCCATACCCGGAGACTGGCCCGTGACCGCGAGGAGCTCCGCCTCGGGTAGCAGATCCTCAATCACCAACAGCAGCTGGGTGATATCCGAGGCCGCCATCAGCAGGGCTTCGCCCCCGGCGACGCGCACGCGGGACCAGTAGTCCCCGGACCAGTCGGTCAATGGCAGAGGTTCCCGGGTAAACAGCAGCACCCACCGCTCCACCGCTATCTTCTCTACGGCTACCGGCGCGTACTTGGATTGGGGCTGGCCCGACACGGCGTCGGTGGTCGCGGGCAGCAGACAGGAAACCCTCGCGGCGGATGCAAAGCGGTCGCTCCAGTGAATGGGCAGGAACAGGTTGCCCGGAGCGACTCCCTCATCCATATCTACAACCGCGCGCACGCAACCGCCCGCGTTCCGGACCTGCAGCTCACCGGCACCGAGGTCCATGGCCGCGGCCGTCTGCGGATGGAGGGACGCGGCGAAGAATCGCTGGTGTCGATTGAGCGTGGGAGCGAGCCCTGTCCGGGTCATAGTGTGCCACTGGTCCCGCAGGCGCCCGGTGTTGAGGAGCAACGGTGTCTCGGATTCGCTCACGGCGAGCCGCGGTGCCTCGGCGGTTTCGACGACCACCGGAACCATATGCATGCGTCCGTCACCGTGGAAAGCCGGCAACGAGGGCGCCACCGCGCCGGATGCCGGAGCAGGCCAGCGCAGGGGTTCGAGCGCCGCATACTCTTTGTCCCCCAGCGTCGCCAGGGCACCGATGTCAAAGTCCCGGGCGCCGTCATTCTCGAACGCAGACAGTGCAGCGTGCTCCCGAAATATCGCGGCCGGTGATTCGTAGGAGAAGGGTTCGGCGAACCCCAGGCGCGCGGCGAGATCACAGATTATCTGCCAGTCCGGCCGGGACTCGCCAGCGGGCTCGCGAAAGGCTCGCTGCCGCGATATCACCCGCTCAGAATTGGTAACGCTGCCGTCCTTTTCGCCCCAGGCTGCAGCGGGAAGCAGGATGTCTGCGTATTTCGCCGTGTCGGTGTCGGCGACGCAATCAGATAGCACCACGGTCTCGCAACGCGCCAACGCATCGCGTACCTGGGCAGAGTCCGGCAGACTGACCGCGGGGTTCGTGGCCATGATCCAGACAAACTTGATCTCACCCCGACCCATGGCGGCGAACAGGTCCACCGCCTTGAGCCCCGGTGCCTGGGCTATCGCCGATGCGTTCCAGAAACGGCCGACGCGATCGATGGCATCCGGGGTGAAGTCCATGTGCGCCGCCAGCTGGTTCGCCAGTCCCCCGACCTCGCGCCCACCCATGGCGTTGGGCTGCCCTGTAATCGAGAACGGACCCGCACCGGCGAAGCCAATACGACCCGTGGCCAGGTGGCAGTTGATGATGAGATTCGCCTTGCCCGTTCCCGTCGCACTCTGATTGATGCCCTGGGAATAGAAGGTGACGACGCGCCGGGTCCGTGCATACAGCGTGTAGAAGTCGAGTACGTCCTGCAGCGCCAGCCCCGTTTCGGCGGCCACTGCCTGGGGACTCCAGTTGTGCACGGCGTCCAGAGACTCCTCACTGTGCGCCACATGGTCGCGCAGCCAGTGGGGGTCGGTCTGATTGTTTTGCTGCAAATAGTTCAGCAGCCCGGCGAACAGTGCGCCATCGCTACCGGGATGAATCGCCAGGTGTGAGTCTGCGATCTTGGTCGTGGCCGTGCGCCGGGGGTCGATGACCACCACGCGCTTGTCCGGATTCGCGCGCCGCGACGCCACCATACGACGGTAGAGTACGGGATGGGTCCAGGCCGCATTGGAGCCGACGACCACCAACAGGTCGCAGTCCTCGAGATCCGAGTAGGAACAGGGTACATAATCGGCACCGAAGGCCCGCTTCTGTGCCGCAACGGCGGAGGCCATGCAAAGACGGGAGTTGGTATCGACGTTCCCGCTACCAAGAAAGCCCTTCATCAACTTGTTGGCGACGTAGTAATCCTCGGTCAGCAGTTGTCCCGAGAGGTAGAACGCAACGGACCGGGGTCCGTGCTGCTCCAGCGCCGCGCGAAGGGCGGCAGCGACGCTGTCCATCGCCGTACCCCAGTCACACTGGGACCCGTTGATGATCGGGTGCAGCAGGCGCCCCTCAGGCACGACGGTTTCTGACAGCATGGAGCCTTTTACACACAGGTGGCCGAGATTTGCCGGATGGTCTTCGTCCCCGACCACGGTTAACTCAGCGCTTTCCTGCGTTATTTTCACTCCGCAGCCAACACCACAGTAGGGGTAGGCGCTCTTGCACGGAGCATCCAGGGGCGTTTGCGGCGCCGGTGCCTGAGCGG
>CAXBBA010000142.1:0-5980 GCA_963973805.1 uncultured Halieaceae bacterium
CCTGCCACTACGTCACCACGGATCTGGACGAAGGCCCCATCATCGAACAGGACGTAGTTCGCGTGGACCACAGCAAGAACAAGAATGATCTCGTTCGCCTGGGCCGCGATGTGGAGAGCAGCGTACTGTCCCGGGGCCTGCGCTATCATCTGGAGAAGCGGGTGCTGGTCCATGGCAACAAGACCGTGGTGTTCAACTGAGCCTCGTACCCCTGGGGGACTCTCTGCTCGCGGTCGAGGCTTCGCCTGGCCCCGCTGCGAGCATCAACAGCAGGAATCGGGAATGCGACAGCTAATCATCAATCTGGTCCTGGGCGCCGCGCTGGCCATGGCCTGGCCCATCCAGGCCGCGGAACCCGAGACGGTCACCCTTCTGTACGTGAGCAACCTGCCGGATATCGATGCGAAGCCCGGACTCGCCGAGGTGGCGGGACTCCTGTCCTCCCTGCGCAGAGAGGGGCGCCAGGTGCTGCTGCTCCATGGCGGCGACTCCCTCGCCCCCAGCACGCTGTCCGCATTTGACCGGGGCGCTCACATGATCGCCCTCCTCAATGATTTCGATCTTGTGGCCATGGCGGCGGCGAAACGGGAATTCGCCTTCGGCGAAGATGAACTGACGTTGCGCAGCCACGAAGCCGGGTTTCCCCTTTTGAGCAACAACGTCCATGACCCGATCTCGGGCGCGGGTCTGGAGGGACTTACGGACCGGGCCGAGGTGCTTGTCGGGGACCGGCTCCTTTGCGTCACCGCGTCGGTCTCCCAGGAACTCCAGGCCACCTACATGCCCCGGCGGGTCGAGGCCCTGGACCCTGTCGCATCCACGCGCAGCACCGCCGCGGCCCTACGCGACGATGGCTGCGATATCGTCGTGGCCATGTTTGGCTCCGTGGAGTCGCAGCAGGAATCCCTGGTTCAGGAAGGCCTCGTCGACCTGATCATCAGTGCCGAGAGCCACTCCCAGCAGAGGATAGAAGAAACCCCCCGGGGCACCTGGGTAACACTACGGCCCACGGTACCCACCGCCGTGCTCGCCGAGATCGCCGTTGACGGGGACGCGCCCTGCGGAGTCTGTGCGACGGAACTGATTCCCCTCGATACCGCCCCTGTCGATCCGGATTTCCAGGCGAGCCTGGACACCCATCGCGCGAAGCTCGCCGACATCCTCACGACACCCGTAGGTATCACGGACACGCCCCTCGATACCCGTCGCGGCACCGTGCGCACCCGGGAAGCCGCGTTCGGCAATCTGGTGGCAGATGCGCTGCGGGACGTAATCGGTGCAGATATCGCCCTGATCAATTCCGGCGGAATTCGGGGGAACCGCCAGTACGCCCCCCAAAGCATCCTCACCCGCGGTGATATCCAGAGCGAACTGCCGTTTCGCAATCGTGTGGTGCGCCTGGAGTTGACCGGCGCCCAGCTATGGGCCGCTCTGGAGAACGGGCTGGCCGGCTACGACGACCAGACCGGTGCTTTCCCCCAGGTCTCCGGCATGACCGTGCGCTTCGACCCCGCCAACCCCATCGGGCGGCGGGTGCTGGAGGTGCGCATCGCCAACCGCGCCCTCGAGGAAGACCGCCTGTATTCCCTGGCGACCCTCGACTTCCTCGCCCGCGGCGGTGATGGCTACGAGGCGCTGACGGGCACCACGCAGCTGCGCTCGAGCCTCAACGCCCTCCTCTGGGAATCCGTGCGCAGCTACATCAGCAGCCGGGAACATGTGGCCCCCGGCGTCGATGGCCGACTGATCAATGTCCGTAGCTGAAAGATCGGAACCGCGTCAGCGGCGCAGTATTGGCTGGCGCATCAACGGCGCCGTATTCATCCTCGCGGGCCTCCTCATTACCGTATCCGCACTTTCCATCTATGTCTTTTACTCCTACCGCCAGCTGCTGACCCAGCTTGCGCAAAGCTCCCTTCCGGAGCTGAGTGAAGGCGCTGAAGTTTCGGCGCGCCTGGGCGGAGTGCTGCTGCTGACCGAACGCCTCAGCGCAGCGGACTCGGAGCCCCTGCGGCGCATCGCGCTGCGCGAGCTCAACGAGAGCTTTGACAGCGTGACCCTGGCTGCCGGACAGATCAGCAACGCCGCCGCGCGCAACCAGGTGATGGCCCAGCTGGAGAACCTCGGCAACAGCATCGAAGAACTTGATCGCGTGGTGGAGGTCAAGCTGGAATCGGAGGCAGCGATCACCCGAACCCTGGCGGTACTGGATACGGCAATCTCCACTGCTATAACCCGCGAGAGTCGTCGCACAGCTCCATCTGTGGAATGGGTCGCGGCCCTCGCGCGCCTGCGTGCCGAAGTACATACAATCTCCCACCAGCAGCGCACCGTCGATCGCCGCAGAGCACAACAGAAGCTAGCCGCGACGATGGCAAAGCTGCGCCACGTTGCCGAGGCGCAGGAGGACGGGGACACGCTGGCGGCCTTCGACGAACTCAAAGCACGGGTTCTCGGCACCGATGGCATTGCCCAGCGCCTTGAGGAAGACCTGCGCTCAGGAATCAGCAGCCGGGCCCAGGGCAACCTGGTGCGGGGTATCGTCGACGACCTGAATGCCGCCTTTGCCAGCCGTTTCATCGAAAACAACCGGGATGTCTCCCGCAGCGCCGAACAACTGCTGCAGCGCGCGACGCTGCAGGTACGCTTCCTCACCGCCGTCATCGTCCTCGCGCTTCTGCTCGGTATCGCGGTCCAGTTCTATATACGCCAGACCGTAACCCGGCGCCTGTTGCTGATGGAGCAGGAAGTCCGCGCCCGCGTGGAAGGCAGTGAGGAAGAGATCGACGAGCGTGGCGAGGACGAAGTCTCGGCCATCGCCCGCGCCATCAACTACTTCGCCCGCGAACTGCGCCTGGCCCGGGACGAAGCCCAGGACTCCAACGAAGCCAAGTCGCGCTTCCTGGCCAACGTGAGCCATGAGGTTCGTACCCCGCTTAACACCGTTATCGGTATGAGCTACCTCGCCAATCAGCACAACAACAGTGATCGCGTACGGAATTACCTCACGCAGATCGAAAGCGCGGCGAGCCATCTCCTGCATGTGATCAACGACATCCTCGAGATTTCCCGCGCCGAAGCGGGACGCATTGAGCTGGACCGGAGCTCATTCCGCCTGACGGAATTGATCGGGAATGTTTGCTCGATGCTTCAGAGCCAGGCGGACGCCGCGAAAATCGACCTGTACCACTCGCTGCCGGAGGGTCTGGATACGGCCCTGATCGGCGACCCCCTGCGCCTGCAGCAGATACTGCTGAATCTGTTGGGCAATGGCATCAAGTTTACTCCCCGGGGAAGCGTCGGGGTCATCGGCCGCGTGCTCGAGCAAGGCGATGGCTTTGTGACCTTCGAACTGGATGTGGTGGACACGGGCATCGGCATCAAACCCGAGACGCAGAAAGTACTGTTCCAAAGCTTTGAGCAGGGCGACTCCTCGGTCACTCGGCGCTACGGCGGATCAGGCCTTGGCCTGGCGATCAGCCGCAGCCTCGTGGAACTGATGGGAGGCTCCCTGTCGTTGCGTAGCGCCGAGGGTGAGGGCAGCACCTTCACGCTGCACCTGCGCCTGCCGATCGCGAGGCAGGAAGAGGTAAGCAAACCTGCGAACACGGAAGCCGGCGTAGCGCGATTGTGGAGCTTCCCGCCCCCCACCCACGGGGGCCGGCCCCGGGTGCTCATTGCGGAAGATCAGTCCGTGAACCGGCTCATGCTGCGAGAGATCATCGAGGGTTTCGGCGCCGAGACCCTTCAGGCAGACAATGGTGCCCGCGTGCTGTCGCTGCTAGAGGACAGCCATACCCCGGACCCGGACCTGATCCTGATGGATGTGCAGATGCCCGTGCTGGATGGGGTGGCGGCGACCGAGAAAATTCGCCAGCAATACCCGAACAAGCAGCTCCCCATCGTGGGACTCAGCGCCCATGCGGGTCGCATTGACCGCGAGCGCTGCCTCCGAGCGGGTATGGACGACTATCTGACCAAGCCGGTCAATATCGACGAGCTGGGCTCGCTGCTATCGGCCCTCGGTGCGACTGGCGGACCAACGGCCCCCACACCTCAGGCGCCCGCGACGTCCGACGCGCCGTCTTTGCTGGACAGCGAGATCGCACTGCGTCGCTGCAACGACAACGCCCCCCTGCTGGATATGCTCCTGGAGCGTCTGGCGGTGCAGATCGACAGTCTGTTGACACGGCTTCCCTCCGATGCGGTCGACGCGTCGGGCGAAACGCTGCAGCGCGAAATACACAGCCTGCGTGGCGTTGCCGCGAACCTCGGCGCCAATCCCCTCGCCTCGGCCCTTACGGACGTCGATGCTACGCTTCGCCGCGGCGAGCCCCTGGCCGCGACGCAGCTGCTACTCCTGCAATCGCTGGCTCACTCGACGCAGCGAGCCATCGGCGACGCTCGCGCCTCCCTTGCAGTGGCGGAAACCGGGCACTCCGACACCGTGGTAACCAATGACACCCCGGACTCTGAGGATCTGGATGCCTTCCGGGCCCAGCTGCGGGACCGGGATCTCGCCGCCCGCTCGCGCTTTCGCGAACTGCGCGGTGCGCTGGCCACGGTACTTGATGAAGAAGCCCTCAAAGACCTCGACGCCGCCCTTACAGGCCTTGATTTTTCCGGCGCTTTAAAGGTTACTGACGGCATCGATCTGTCCTCGGCCCCCCGTGATAAGGATTCATAGGCCCGGCAATGTCACATCAGGATACTCCTACGATTCTTGTGGTCGACGATGAACTGACGAATGTCGAGTTGCTCAATGACATTCTGAAGAGTCAGTACCGAGTGCTGTTCGCTCTCAATGGCAACGACGCGGTGGCCACCGCGCGCGAGCAAACGCCGGACCTGATCCTCCTCGACATCATCATGGAGGGCCCCAACGGCCACGAGACCTGCGAAACCCTGAAAGCCCTGCCGGAAACCCGGGATATTCCAGTGATCTTCGTGACGGCCATGGATCGCATCGAAGAGGAAAAAGGCCTGGCTCTCGGTGCCGTGGACTACATCGCCAAACCCTTCTCGCCCGCCATCGTGCGCCTGCGCGTCGCCAATCACATCGAGCTCAAACGTCAGCGGGACATCCTGTTTTCCCTGTCCCAACTCGACGGACTGACGGGCATCGCCAACCGCCGCGCCTTCGACAGCGCCCTGGAACAGTTCTGGCACGCCCAAAAGCGCAAGGGCCTGTCCATCGCCATCATCATGGTCGACATCGATCACTTCAAGCGCTTTAACGACACCCGGGGGCACACGGTGGGAGACGAGGCATTGCGGCGCGTGGCCTCCGCCCTCACCCAGTGCGTGAAACGTGGCCAGGATACGGTGGCCCGCATTGGTGGCGAGGAGTTTGCCGCGGTCCTGCCGGACACGGATATTGACGGCGCCACGGAAATTGCCCGGGCCATGCTTGAAGGGGTGGAAGCTCTCGCGATCCCCCATCCGGATTCACCCGTGGGCCGGCAGCTGACCATCTCCATCGGGGTCAGCGCCTGCACCCCCCAGAGGGACAGTGATGCGCGCAGCCTGCTCGTGCGCGCCGACGATGCGCTCTACCAGTCCAAACGGGATGGTCGTGCCCGCCACTCGGCGCTCACCCTATAGGCACAGCGACGCCATTCCCTCCCCCCGGGGGGTGATATGACAGACGTTTTCAGAAGAACATAGTGTTCTGAGCACGGCGCCGTCGCGGCGCGCAGTTTTGGCGGCGCTCGCAGATTTCGCGATGCCCCGCGGGAGACCCTTCATGACCAGCATTTCCACCCCCCTGCCCTACCCTGGCGCCGATCAGGACAACCGCATCCCGGCCGATGGCCTCGATGCCCACTGGATTGCTTACACGGGGAACCGCCAGTTCAAGAAGGACCCGCGCATCATCGTCGGCGCCGAGGGCATCTACTTCTACGACGACAAGGGCCGCAAGATCATGGATGGGCTGTCGGGACTGTGGACCTGCGGCCTCGGGCACAATCGCCGGGAA
>CAXBBA010000143.1:0-5978 GCA_963973805.1 uncultured Halieaceae bacterium
TCTGAATGCCGCCGACAACGCGGGCGCTCAGGATGATGTCGGAGCGGTTGATGTGGCGCTCGGAGTACACACAGATGTCCAGGGGGTCACCGTCGGCGACTTCTACTCCGGGGCAGCGCTTGGCGACTTCTTCGGCGCAGTAGGTGCGCGGGATGAAGCCGTAGAGTGCCGGCGGGCTGGAAGTGGTGCGCTGGGGGCGATCGACCATGAGAAAGCCGGAGTTCTTGTCCAGCTCGTACTTGACGACGTCCGTCGGCAGCATTTCGACGTAGACCTGGACGATACCGTTGTCCTGGGAGTCTTCCTGGCGGGCGTAGAGGCCGTGCCAGGGGTGGCGGCGCCAGCGGTTGTACTTCTCGTTGCGATACATGGGAGTTCCTCTCAGTTGGCTGGGGGCAGGCCGTCGCGGGGGCGGCGTGCTCTGGTCAAGTCGGGGGGTTAAAAAATCGGCGGCGATTGTACCTTCTGGAGCGGCGAAAATCTGCGCGACTTTCGTAGCTTGCGAATCCGTTCCGCTTTCGCCCGCGCCGGGGTGGGGCGCTAGGCGACCCTGAAACGCTTCTTCAGGCGCCGGGGCACGCTCTCGTTCTTCAAGCGCACGTAGCGTGGCAGGCCCGCGCGATAGTTCGGGTAGGCCTCGCCCACGATCAGCGGAGCCAGGTAATCCCGCGCCGCGTCTGTGATGCCGAAGCCATCGCGGGTGATAAAGGAGCGGGGCATCATTTTCTCGACGTTGGCGACTTTGGCCAGGGGGGCTTCGGCGATGCGCCAGCTGTAGCGCTTGCCCTTGCCGCGAACGATGGCGGGCATCACGGCATTCTTGCCGGCCAGGGCGTATTCCACGGCGGCGCGGCCCACGGCGTAGGCCTGCTCCACGTCGGTCTGGGAGGCGATGTGCCGTGCGGAGCGCTGCAGGTAGTCCGCCACCGCCCAGTGATATTTGTAACCCAGCTCGTCCTTGACCATGCCCGCCAGCGCCGGGGCGAGGCCGCCCAGCTGGGCGTGACCGAAGGCGTCGCGGGTGCCGGCGTCGCTGAGAAAGGTGCCGTCGGCGGTCTGGGTGCCTTCGGAGGCGACGACCACGCAGTAGCCGTAGCGCTTAACGCAGCGTTGCACGCGCGCCAGGAACTTTTTCTGGTCGAAGGCGATTTCCGGGAACAGGATGATGTGCGGGGCATCGCCTTCTTCCTCGGCCGCGAGGCCCGCCGCCGCGGCGATCCAGCCCGCGTGGCGACCCATGACTTCGAGAATGAATACCTTGGTGGAGGTGGCGCACATGGACGCCACGTCCAGCGCCGCCTCGCGCGTGGAGATCGCCACGTACTTGGCCACGGAGCCGAAGCCGGGGCAGTTGTCCGTCAGCGGCAGGTCGTTATCGATGGTCTTCGGTACGTGGATCGCCTGCAGGGGATAGCCCATGGATTCGCTGAGCTGGGAGACCTTGAGGCAGGTGTCGGCGGAATCACCGCCACCGTTATAGAAGAAGTACTGAATATTGTGCGCCCGGAACACGTCGATGAGGCGTTCGTACTCGGCGCGGTTGTCCTCCAGGGACTTGAGCTTGTGGCGACAGGAGCCGAAGGCGCCGGAGGGCGTGTCCATGAGTCCCCGAATCGCCGTCTTGCTCTCGCGGCTGGTGTCGATGAGGTCCTCTTCCAGCGCGCCAATGATGCCGTTGCGCCCCGCGAAGACCTTGCCGATGCGATCGCGGTTTTCCCGCGCCGCTTCGATCACGCCATAGGCAGAAGCGTTGATCACGGAAGTCACGCCACCGGACTGGGCGTAGAAGGCGTTCGGCTTGGCGGCCATGGTGGTTCCTCAGGGGGCTGTGGATTGCGGCGAATGATACGGGATCGGCGATGCCCTGTGCACCGTAGACCGGTCCGAGGTGGCCATGCGTGCTAGAATTTTCAACTTTTATTGAGGCTTATCAACGTGCACCAGCACCTGCACATACTCGGCATCTGCGGCACATTCATGGGCGGCATCGCCCTGCTGGCGCGGGAGCAGGGCTGGACCGTCAGCGGCTGCGACGCCAATGTCTATCCGCCCATGAGCGATCAGCTCGCGGCGGCGGGCATCGCCCTGCACGAGGGCTACGACGCAGGGCATCTTCCCGCCGATGCGCTGATCGTCATCGGCAATGCGCTGTCCCGGGGCAACCCCGCGGTGGAAGCCGTGCTCGAGCGGGGGCTGCCGTACATCTCCGGTCCCCAGTGGCTGGCGGAGCATTTTCTTGCGGGGCGCTGGGTGCTCGCCGCGTCGGGCACCCATGGCAAGACGACCGTGAGCAGCATGCTCGCCTGGATTCTCGAATCCGCCGGCATGGAGCCGGGCTTTCTCATCGGCGGCGTGCCCCACAACTTCGGCCTGTCCGCGCGGGCGGGGGGTGGCAGCTTCTTCGTGGTCGAGGCCGACGAGTACGACACGGCGTTCTTCGACAAGCGAGCCAAGTTTGTGCACTACCGGCCCCGGACCCTGATCATCAACAATCTGGAGTTCGATCACGGCGACATCTACCCGGACCTGGCCGCGATCCAGCGCCAGTTCCATCACCTGGTGCGCTGCGTACCGGGCAACGGCCTGATCGTGGTGCCGGAGGGGGTGCCGGCGATCGACGACACCCTGGCCATGGGCTGCTGGACGCCCCGGCAGACCCTGGGCTCCGCTGCGGCGGACTGGTCCCTGGGACTGCTGGCGGACGACGGGTCCGCCTGGTGGTTCCGGGGTCCCGATGGCGTGCAGCACGAAGTCCGCTGGGAGCAGCGCGGCGCGCACAACGTGGCCAACGCCGTGGCCGCCTGTGCCGCGGCCCGTCATGTGGGCGTGCCGCCCGAAGAGTCCCGGAGGGCTCTCGAAGGTTTCGGCGGTGTGCGCCGGCGCCTGGAGCTGCGCGGGGAGCCCGGCGGAGTGCGGGTCTACGATGACTTCGCTCACCATCCCACGGCCATTGCCCGCACCCTGGAGGCCCTGGGTGCGGCGCGGGACAGCGCCGACGATGGTGGGCGCCTCATCGCCGTGATTGAACCGCGCTCCAATACCATGCGTATGGGAGAGCATCGCGATGCGCTGGCTCCGGCGACGGCCCCGGCGGATCAGGTGTTCTGGTACCAGCCGCCCGGCCTGAACTGGTCCCTGGATGATGTGCGCCGCGCCAGCCCCGTGCCGGCGCAGCTCTACAGCGATTTTGAGGAACTTGTCTCTGCGATTGTGGCCGAAGCACGCAGGGGCGATGCGGTGGTGGTGATGAGCAACGGCGGTTTCGGTGGCATTCACGAGCGTCTCCTGAGCGCCCTGGACCAGAAGAACACACACTAAGGAATCCCCATGTTGCCGTTTTACGAGAGGCTCGTGCTGCGCCGGCCCGCCGTTGTGCTCACGACGCTGCTGCTGTTGCTGGCGCTTGCGCTGCTGCAGTTCCCGAAGATTCGCATCGACGCGTCGGCGGATTCCCTGCTGCTCAAGGGCGATCCCGCCCTGGAATACTTCCGCGAGGTGGCGCGGCGCTACAGCACGGAAGAGTTCATCGTCGTCACCTGGCAGCCGAAGGCGGCGCTCCTGTCCGATGACTCCCTGGAGCCCCTGGGCGCCATGGTGGAAGAGCTGCGCGGCCTCGATGGCGTGTCGTCGGTGGTGTCGGTGCTCGATGTGCCGCTCCTCCAGAGCCCCCCGGTGGGTCTGGGGCGGGTCACCTCCGGCGAACCCCTGCCGTCACTGAAGGACCCGGATCTGGACCGGGATCTGGCGCTGAAGGAATTCACCACCAGTCCCCTGTACAGCGACCTGCTGGTCAGCGCCGGCGGCAAGGTCACGGCGGTGCAGGTGAATCTCAGGCGCGTCGAGGATGACGTGGCCCTGGTACGGGAGCGCGAGGACCTGCGCATCGCCCTGCGCGACGGCGCTCTGGATGACGCGGGGCGCGCCCGCCTGGAAGAGGTGGAGCAGGCGGTGAAGCTGCGCACCGCCGAGCAGCTCCAGGCCCAGGGCCGTCTCGTGCGCTCCGTGCGCGACGTGGTGGGGGAATACCGCGATCACGCAGACATCTTTGTGGGTGGTGTGCCCATGATAGCTGTCGATATGGTGGCCTTCGTGCGCAGTGATCTGGTGACCTTCGGCCTGGCGATCCTCGGTGTGATGATGGTCGTCCTGGCGGTGATCTTCCGGCGCGGGAAGTGGGTGGTGATTCCCCTGGCGAGCTGTTCCATGGCCGTTGCCTACACCCTGGGAATTCTCGGATTCCTGGACTGGCGCATGACGGTGATTTCATCCAACGTCGCCTCCGTGCTGCTGATCGTGGCGCTGGCCATCGCCATTCACCTGGTGGTGCGCTACCGCGAGCTGCACCGCCTGGAGCCCGATGGTCCGCTCTACGATCGCGTGCGCGATGCCATGCGCCTGATGGCCGTGCCCTGCATCTACACCGCGATGACCACCGTGGTGGCCTTCGTGTCTCTGGTGGTTTCCGGCCTGCAGCCGGTGATCGACTTCGGCTGGATGATGGCGCTGGGCATCACGGTCACGGTGCTGGTGTCGTTCACCTTTGTGCCGGCCGCAATGCTGCTGTGGCCCGCCGATCGCGAGGCACCCAAGCCCGATACGCACGAGCCCCTGACCATGCGCTTCGCCCGTGTGACCGATCACCATGGTCGCCTGGTGCTGGGAGTCAGCGCGATGATCACGGTGCTGGTGTTCGTGGGGGTTTCGCGCCTGAAGGTTGAGAACCGGTTTATCGATTACTTCAAGGACAGCACCGAAATCTACCAGGGCATGGAGCTGCTGGATGCGAACCTGGGGGGCACGATCCCCCTGGACATCATCGTTGCCGCGCCGGACGTATCGGCGCCGCTGCCGGGTCTGGAGACGCCCGCCGGGGACGCGCCGCCGGTGGCCGAGGACGATGCCTTCCTCGCCGAGGCGGACTTCGGGGATGACCCCTTCGCGGCCCCCGCCGCAGAAGCCCTCGATGGCGATGCCTTTGCCGACGACGGCTTTGGCGATGACGCCTTCGGTGATGACCCCTTCGCGGGGGGCGACGCCTTTGGCGAGGACGACCCCTTCGGCGCAGACACGGGTAGCAAGCCCGGCTTCTGGTTCAGCGTCGAAGGCATGCGTCTCATCGATCGCCTCCAGGCGCAGGTCGAGGCCTATGACGAGACGGGCAAGGTGCAGTCCCTGTCCACCACCTTCGAGCTGTTCCGGCAGCTTCTGGGCGACGATATCGGTGGCGTGGAGCTGGCCCTGGCGCAGAACGCATTGCCCGGGGACATCGGCAACCTGCTCGTGGACCCCTATTACAACGCCGCTGAAGACGAGGCGCGGATCACCGTGCGCGTGAAAGAGACCAGCCGCTCCCTGCGCCGCGCCGCCTTTCTGCGGGACCTGGAGCGGGAACTGCAGGAGGCCGGGGGCCTCGAACCCGGGCAGGCGCGCTTCACGGGCATGCTGGTGATGTACAACAACGTGCTCCAGAGCCTGTTCAAATCCCAGATTCTGACCCTGGGCGCGGTCTTCGGCGTCATTCTCATCATGTTCTGGCTGCTCTTCCGCTCCCTGTCCCTGGCGCTCATCGCGCTGGCCCCGAACCTCCTCGCCGCAGGTCTCGTGCTGGGTATCATGGGCCTGGTGGGTATTCCCCTGGACATCATGAACATCACCATCGCGGCGATCGTCGTGGGTATCGGGGTGGACGACTGCATTCACTACGTGCACCGCTTCCAGGCCGAGTTTCCCAGGGACCGCAATTACCTGGCGACCATGTATCGCTGTCACGGCAGCACCGGTCGAGCGCTGTACTACACCACGCTCACGGTGGTGATCGGCTTCAGCACCCTCACGCTCTCCAACTTCAACCCGAGCCTGTATTTCGGGGTGCTCACGGTGATCGCCATGAGCGCCGCGGTGATCGGCGCGCTGCTGTTGTTGCCGCGCCTGATCCTGGTGCTGCGTCCCCTGGGGCCCGAGGCATGACGGAGCTGTCC
>CAXBBA010000144.1:0-5975 GCA_963973805.1 uncultured Halieaceae bacterium
GCCTTGCGCAGTAACTGGGGCAGGATCACCGCCTCACGTGCACCATCGTAAAGCACGTACAGCGGTATGCCGCTGCGGCCGTGGTTGGCGACGAAGTCTGCGATATCCTCGTCGTAGTCCGTCCAGTCCGCCACCATGTACGTGACATTGGCGGTCCGGAATGCCTCCTGTACCACGTCGGTATCGAGCACGGCGCGTTCATTGGCCAGGCAGGTGATGCACCAGTCTGCGGTGACGTCGACAAATACCCGCTCCCCCGCTGCCAGGCGCTGCGCAAGAACGGAGGGCGAGTAGGCCACGCGATCATCGCCGCCCTGGATGTCTGTGCTTCCGACGGGCTCCGGGCGCCAGGCCGCCAGGGCGGCGGCAGCGCCAAAGCAGAGCAGGGCAAGCGCTCGGGCCACGAGCCTGCCGCGCCACAGCCACAGGGCAAAGGCGATCGCCAGCGCCCCCAGCAGGGTGGCGGCCATGACATCAACGCCCGCCTGGCGGCCGGCGACCCAGAACAGCCAGAGCGCCGTGGCATACAGCGGAAAGGCCAGCGCCTGTTTCAGGCGTTCCATCCACGGCCCGGGCCGGGGCAGCAGGCGCTGCGCGGCGCTGCTGTGGGACAGGAGCAGCATGGGGGCCGCCATGCCCGCGCCGAGGGCAACGAACACCAGCAGCGCCACCAGCGGCGGCTGGACCAGGGCGTAACCCAGGGCAGTCCCCATGAACGGTGCGCTGCAGGGGCTGGCAACGATGACGGCGAGGACGCCCGTGAAGAAGCTCCCGCTATGTCCCCCCCGGGCCGCCAGGTCGCTGCCCAGATTCATGAAGCGGTTGCCCAGTTCCACCACACCGCTGAGGGCCAGGCCGAGAATGACGAAGAGGTAGGCGAGCGCGATGACGAATCCCGGGGACTGGAGCTGGAAGCCCCAACCCAGGGCCTGCCCCGCGCTGCGCAGCGTCAGCAGCAGCCCGGCGACGGCGACAAAGCTGCCGATGACGCCAGCGCTGTAGAGCCAGCCGTGGGCTCGCCGTTCCTCTGCCGGAGCGTGGGTAAAACCGAGCACCTTCAGCGACAGCACCGGCAGCACGCAGGGCATGAGGTTAAGGATGATGCCGCCGGCGAAGGCCAGCAGCAGCATGTACCAGAGTCCTGCCCCCGCGCTCGGCGAAGTCCGCGCCGCCGGCGCCCGGCGACTCTCCAGCGCCAGCTCCGCAATGCTCTCGGGGGTGATCTGGAACGCCTGGGTCCGGGGCGGATAGCAGAGTCCCGCATCCGCGCAGCCCTGGGAGGTGACCTCCAGGCTGGCGGCCGTGATCTCGCGGTCAGCGCGCAGCAGGACTTCCACCTGATCGTAGTAAACCTCTACGCGGCCAAAATACTCGTCTTCCTGCGTCAGCCCCGGAGGCAGCTCCGGCTCCAGCGGCAGGGGTTCACCACCCGTAAGCAGTTCGAAGCGGAACGCGTGCTGGTAGAGGTAGTAGCCCGGGGGCATCTGCCAGACCAGCAGCAGGGTCTGCGGATCCAGCTGCTCCACCGCCAGCACATAGGCCTCTTCCACGGGCAGGAAGTCCTGCACCGTGCCGCTCGCTGCCGTCAGCCCCATTTGCGGCGCGGAGAGCCCCTGGGCCTGCGCCATCGGCGCTCCCGCAGCCAGCAGCGCCAGCAGTATCAGGGCTTGCAGGGTTCGATGGAGAGGTAAAGCCGTGGAAAGCATCGTATGTCTTGTCATGGAGGGGTTTCGCGGATCGCCGCTCTATTCTAACAGTCTCCCGCAGGCGGACGGCGCTGACAGGTTCTTTGTTGCTAAGATGGTCGCCCCCGGGAAAAGGTTCCCCGGGGATCGTTTTGGGGCATCACGCCGTCAGTACAGTGGAGAAGTTAAGGCCTATGGCAGTTCTATCGCGGCACCGGTCCGCAGCGAAATTTTTCCTGGGGGCCTGCCTGTTCGCGGGAGTCCCTGCGCAGGCTCTGGAGCTGTCCGGCGCCTGGGTGCGCGCCATGCCACCGGGGCGGCCCATGACCGCGGCTTACATGACGGTGCACAACGACGGTGACGCGGCGGTCACCGTGACCGCCGTCAGTTCTCCCCTGGGAGAGGCGAGCCTGCACGAAACTCGCGTAGTGGACGGGCGCTCCCGCATGGAAGCGCTGCCGACGCTGCGCCTGGATCCCGGTGCGACGGTGGAACTGACGCCCGGGGGCATGCACATCATGCTCATGGGGCTCGCGACGACGCCGGCGAAGGGGGATCGAGTGCCCCTTTGCCTTGAGACCGACAAGGGGCAGTTCTGCGTGGAGGCCCCCGTGCAGAGCGATGCCGGCCAGAGCATGCATCACCACCATTGAGGGAGCGCCCCCATGAGCGAAGCTGACGAAACGCTGGAAGCGAGCCTGAAGAAGCCGGGCTGGGGAAGGCGTCTGCGCAATTTTGCCGACGACTATCTGCCCCAGGGGCGCTGGCTGAGCATCTCCGCTGCGGTCCTGGGAATTTACCTGCTGGTGGTGCTTGTGCTCGGCATGGTCTGGAGCATCACCCCGGCGCGCTTCGACGTGGTTGAGAACGCCCGCCTGTACACCTCGAATGTCGATCAGGAAACCGTTACGGGTGCCGTGACCACAAGCGCCCTCATCGGCGTGGTGGATGTGCTGCTGACAAAGCGCGGGGGTTTTCTGTCGAACGACAAGCTACCCCCGGGGGTCTACCTGGACAACATGCCCAACTGGGAATACGGCGCCCTGATCCAGTCCCGGGACCTGGCCCGCGCCATGCGGGAGCTGTTCTCGCGCTCCCAGTCCCAGTCCCGGGAGGATCCGGACCTGGCCGAGGCGGAACCGCGCCTGAACTTCCAGTCCGACAGCTGGCTGCTGCCCGCAACCGAGACCAAGTACCGGGAGTCCCAGCGCTTCACCCAGGCTTACCTGGACCGCCTGATTGACCCCGCCGCCTCCGACGCCCAGTTCTATGCCCGCGCCGACAATCTCCGCGAGT
The DNA here is from genome assembly GCA_963973805.1 of uncultured Halieaceae bacterium. Taxonomy (GTDB): domain Bacteria; phylum Pseudomonadota; class Gammaproteobacteria; order Pseudomonadales; family Halieaceae; genus Congregibacter. Next base: position 2,982 of record CAXBBA010000144.1, read on the forward strand.
GGCTGGCCATGGTCAACACGCGCCTCGGCAGCCTGTCCCAGCGCCTGTCAGCGAGCGTGGGCCAGCGCCGCGTGAATACGGATCTCGCGGGAGAAGAGAAAGCGAGTCAGTCCACCGTCGCCCCCAGCGAGCTGGAGGTGCGCACGCCGTGGACAGAAATCGACGACGTGTTTTACGAAACCCGGGGGGCTGCCTGGGCGCTGATTCATTTTCTGAAGGCCGCCGAAGTGGATTTCGCCGATGTGCTGCAAAAGAAAAACGCGCAGGTGAGCCTGCGGCAGATTATTCGCGAACTCGAGGCGACGCAGGATTATGTCTGGAGTCCCATGATCCTCAACGGCACGGGCTTCGGCTTTGTGGCCAATCACTCCCTGGTGATGGCCTCGTACATCAGCCGTGCCAACGCGGCGATCATCGATCTGCGGGATCTGCTGTCCCAGGGCTGATTACCCGGACCGGGAGTGCCCGGGCGGGCGCGGCCATGCGCCGCTCCGCAGCGGGCTCAGCTCTTGCGATAGCGCAGCCGCGTGCCCGTATCCAGGGACAGGCGGATTTCCTCCGCGCTCAGCTCTTCAGGGAAGAACACACCGGATAGCTTGGCATCGAGGAGGCTCGCTCCCCGCAGATTGGTGTTGCGGAAGTCGATGCCGGACAGGTCCGCGTTGCGGAAATAGGCATTGGTGAAATCCAGCCCGTCGGCGTTCATGTTGCGCAGGTCCCGGCCTCGATAGTCGCCGTTTCTCAGCTCCGAGGTGTCCAGGCTGTCCCGCTGCTCATTGAAGGCCTTGATGTCTTCCTGGCGCAGCAGCTGGTAGAGCGGATCCGTCTTGATATGCGGTTTGGTCATGGTGCGCGGGTCTCCCGAGGCCGGGCGTCGATGCCCGGCAGAAGTTCTGCCTGAAGCTCAGGCGTCGAAAAACTGATGCCGTAGTTTCCCATACTGTTCGCGATCGAGGCGAGGGCCCCACTGCGCCACGACGGTGCCCGCGGCGAGGCTCGCGAAGGCACCGGCGGTGGGAAAGTCCCGGCCATGGGTGATGGCGTAGAGAAAGGCACCGGCGAACATATCGCCCGCGCCATTGCTGTCCAGCGCTTCAACGCGGTGCGGCGCGATGCGATGGCGCTCCTCACCGTCAAAGCAGATTGCGCCGTCGCCGCCCAGGGTGACCGCGTAGCGTCGGGCGGTGCCGGGCAGCGCGTCGAGGGCGGACTCCAGCGAGCCTGCGCCGGTCCAGCTGAGGGCTTCGGCTTCGTTGGCGAACACCAGGTCCACGCCGTCTCCCACGATCTGGCGAAATTGATCGGGAAAATGTTCCACCATGCCGGGGTCCGAGAAGCTCACGGCCACCGGTACGCCGGCCTCTTTGGCGATTTCCCGCGCCCGCACCGCCGCGGGCAGTCCCGTCGCGGAACTCACCAGATAGCCTTCGATGTAGAGGTACTCCGATTCCGCGATGGCGCGTTCGTCCAGCTGGGCGACGCTCAGGCCCTCGGAGGCGCCGAGGTAGGTGTTCATGCTGCGTTCCGCATCGGGGGTCACCAACACCAGGCATTTGCCCGTGGGGTCGTCGCTCTCGGCGGGCGGGGGATAGCTGACGCCGGCTTTTTCCAGGTCGCGCAGGTAGATCTCGCCATCGGCATCGTCCGCCACGCGGCAGCTCATGAAGCAGCGTCCGCCGAACAGGGCGGTGGCAATGAGGGAGTTTCCGGCGCTGCCGCCGCTGGCGTGGTGGGCCATCGGCAGCTGGCCTTCCAGGGCCTCGAGCAATTCGCCGCGCCGGTCCCGGTCCACCAGGGTCATCAGGCCCTTCTCGACGCCCAGGGCAGCGAGTTGTCCGTCGTCAACGCGGATCTCCGTATCCACCAGTGCGGCACCGATGCCATAAACCTTGTAGCGTTTCATTGCGTGTTCCAAACAGGGCAAAGCGCGGCATTATGCGCATCTTGGCTGCCCAAGGATAGCGCCGCGCAGGTACACTCCCGCTCCATGGCCACGCTGCGAAATCTTCTGTTCAAATTATTTATCGTCCTTGCCTGCGTTGCGCTGGCGGTGCTGGTGTACTTCGACGCGAGGATCACGGCGACCTTCGACGACAAGCGCTACGAGCTGCCCGCCGAAGTGTATGCCCGGCCCCTGGAGCTGTTCCAGGGCGCGGACCTCACGCGGGGGGAGCTGCTCGAAGAGCTGGACGCCCTGGGCTATCGCCGGCGCAGCCGGGTGGCCAATCCCGGCGAATACGAACTGGGCGATACGCGCCTGCGCCTGTTCAACCGCGGCTTCAGCTTCGCCGATGGCCGCGAGGAATCGCGCCTTGTCACGGTGGAGTTCGCCGGGGACCGCGTGGGGCAGATGTCCAGCGCGGGGCAGGCCCTGACCATCCTGCGCCTGGAGCCGCTGAAAATCGGCGGCATCTACCCCGGCCACGGCGAAGACCGCCTGCTGGTGCGCCTGGACGAAGTGCCCGACACCCTCATCGGCGCGCTCAAGGCCATCGAGGATCGAAGCTTCGATCATCACTGGGGCTTCTCGCCCACGGGGATCGCCCGCGCGGCGCTGGGCAACCTGCGCTCAGGGCGCGTAGTCGCCGGTGGATCCACGATCACGCAGCAGCTGGTGAAGAACTACTACCTGACCTCGGAGCGCAGCGTCTCCCGCAAACTCACCGAGCTGGTGATGGCGGTGCTGATGGAGCTGCACTTCACCAAGGACGAGATCCTCGAGAGCTACCTGAACGAGATCTACCTGGGGCAGGATGGCCCCCGGGCGATCCACGGCTTTGCCCTGGCCTCGCTGCACTACTTCGACACGCCACTGGCGGAGCTGGGCATTCACCAGCAGGCGCTTCTGGTGGGCATGATTCGCGGGCCGAGCCTGTACAACCCCCGGCGCAACCCGCAGCGGGCGCGGGAACGCCGGGACCTGGTGCTGCGCGTGATGGCGGAGCAGGGGGTCGTCAATGAGGAGCAGTCCGTGGTGGCCCGTGCCATGCCCCT
>CAXBBA010000145.1:0-5929 GCA_963973805.1 uncultured Halieaceae bacterium
ACGTCGCGCCAGCGCTTCGCATCCCCCGCCGATGCCGTGATGTCGATCGCCCCCGCCTCGGGCATGTGGTCGGGGTCGTAGCCCGCGGTCTCGAGGCTGGCCCGCAGCCAGTTCGCCTTCACCCCGGTCAGCGCATCGGAACAGATAATGTCGGTCCCGGAGCTGTCCACCACCATCTGCTTGTAGGCGGGATCGGCCATGCTCTCGGCGCTGGCGATGAACCGCGTGCCCATGTAGGCAAAATCCGCTCCCAGCACCTCGGCCGCACGCACGGCGCGCCCGGTGCTGATACCACCGCCGAGCACCAGTAAGCCGTCGAAGTGACGGCGGATCTCCTCCACAAAGGCAAAACCGCTCTGCTGCCCCGTGTGCCCACCGGCACCGGCGGCGACCAGCACCAAACCGTCGACACCGGCCGCGATGGCCTTCTCGGCGAAGCGCTGGTTCACCACGTCAGCGAGGATGAGGCCTCCGTAGCTGTGCACCTGCTCCACCGCGTCCCGGGGGCTTCCCAGGGCGGTGATCACGACGGGCGCACGGTAGCGCGCCGCCAGGGCCAGATCCTCGTCCCGGCGCTGATTGGAGGGGTGCATCATGAGATTGATGGCCCAGGGCGCATCGTCGGGCGTGAGCGTGGTGGTGATTTGCTCCAGCCACTGCTCCAGGTCCTCGAGAGAGCGGGCATTCACCGAGGGAAAGCTGCCGACGATGCCCGCCTGACAGCTGGCAATCACCATCTCGGGACCGGACTGGAGAAACATGGGCGCCTGAAAAACGGGCAGGCGCAAACGGGCTCGGAGGTCATCTGTTGTCATAGGGGAATCAGGGCTTACTTTTATTAATAGACCAAGTCTAGGGCAGTCCCGGGGAGCAGGCAAGGCTTCCCCACAACAGGCAGCAGAGAACCGGGGCACCCACTCCGCCCATCACTTGCATAAACATACTTAGCCGATATACTCGCTATCAACATTTGTCGATTAACAATACGAAGGACTCCGACCATGGAAGCTGCGCGCCTGCTGCAGGACTACCCCACCGTCGAGCAATGCATCGGCGGCGCCCCCCACTTCGACGACGCTCCCCAGTGGATTTACAACCTGGACAACCCCTATCTGCACGGCCCCTATGCACCCACGGTGCATGAGCTGAGCCAGGACGGCCTGGCGGTGGAGGGGGAACTCCCCGCGGATCTGGAGGGCGCCTACTTCCGCAATGGTCCCAACCCCATTTACCAGCCGAAGAACCGCTACCACCCCTTCGATGGCGACGGCATGGTGCACGGGGTGTATTTCCGCGACGGTCAGGCGAGCTACAGCAATCGCTGGATACAGACCGAAGCCCTCGGGGAAGAGCGCCAGATGGGCAATTCCATATCCCCCGGTGTTATGGGGCCCTTCGACTACAGCGTGTCCCCCTTTGGCATCAAGGACACCTCCAATACGGACCTGCTCTACTACCGCGACCAGCTGGTTTCGCTGTGGTACAACGCCGGCAACCCCTGCTCCCTCCACGGGCAGTCCCTGGACACGCTGGGTCCCTTCGACGTGCCCGGTCGCAAGCATCGCCGCATGTCGGCGCACTCCAAGATCGACTGGCAGACCGGCGAATTCCTGTTCTTTGATTACGGCGACGAGCCCCCCTTTATGACCTACGGCGTCGCGGACGCCAGCGGCAAGCTGCTGCACGAGACAGAGGTGGAGCTGCCCGGCCCGCGGCTGCCCCACGACATCGGCTTCACCAACAACCACGTGATCCTCCACGATCTGCCGTTCTTCCACGACATCGACATCCTGCGCCAGCACCACATGCGCGTGCTGACCTTCCACCGCGACATTCCCACGCGCTTTGGCCTCGCGCCGCGCTATGGCAATGGTGATGTGCGCTGGTTTGAGTGTGAACCCTGCTACATCCTCCATGTCAGTAACTGCTGGGAAGAAGGTGACTGGGTGATCATGGACGGCTGCCGCTCCATCAACCCCATGCCCGATGCCAGTGATGACCAGGGTGAGCTGGCGCACATGCTTGCCTACATGCGCCTGGAGGCGAACAACTACCGCTGGCGCTTCAACCTGCGCACCGGCGAAGTCCGGGAAGGCGACATCGATGACCTGAACACGGAGTTCAACAAGACCAACCCGCTGTTCCACGGCGTCGAGAGTCGCTTTGCCTATCACCAGCGCATTCCCCTGCTCCACGAGGGCGGCTACACGCTACGCTTCACCGGTCTGGTGAAGTACGACAACGCCACGGGTCAGCGCTGGGAGTGGGACTACGGCCCCGGCGTGTTTGGCAGCGAGGCCGTGTTCGCACCCCGGAAGGGCGCGACGCGCAACGACGCGGAAGACGACGGCTATGTGATCACCCTCGCCACGGACTCCCGGGACTGGTCGTCCTGGTGCCTGGTATTCGACGCCCGGGATATTGCCCAGGGCCCCGTGGCCCGCGTGCGCATGCCCCAGCGTGTTCCCTATGGCTTCCACGCCACCTTCGTTCGCGGCAGCGACCTCTACAGCGCCTGAGGAATAGACCATGAAAGCATCAGACCTGATGAAGGTCCTGGGATTCTACGGGCGTTTCACGCCCAGCTATTCCCGCATTGGCTACCTCGCGCGGCGCATTGGCTGGGGATCGCACCGCCCTGATTTCGACGGCCAGCGCTGGCTGGTCACGGGGGCTTCCGGCGGCATCGGAGCCGCGATCGTCCGCGCTGGCGTCAACCATGGCGCCACCGTCGTTGCCGTAGCCCGAAACCCGGACAAGCTCGATGCGCTGCGCGCCAGCCTCGACCCCGCCGTGCGCGACCGCATGGAGCCCTGCATCTGCGACCTCGCGAGCGTCCAGGACATCGATCGCATGATCGCGAGCCTCGACAGCAGCCAACCCATAGACGTGGTCATGAACAACGTGGGCATCCTGCTCAACGAACACTCTCTCACGGCGGAAGGCTGTGAAACGACCTATGTCACCAACCTGCTGGGGCACTTCCAGCTCGTCGAGACGCTGCTCGAAAAGCAGTTACTGGGGCCGAATCCCGTGGTGGTGAACATGGCGTCCGGTGGCCTTTACAACCTGCCCCTGGGCCTGGGCCTGCTCAATATCACCGATGCAAAACGCCACACTGGCAAAGGCACCTACGCGGCGCACAAGCGAGCCCAAACCGCGCTGTCCGCCTACTGGGACCGGCGCCTGCGGGAACTCGGTGGCCGCAGCTACGTCATGCATCCGGGCTGGGCCCGCACGGAGGGGGTGCGCGGTTCCCTGCCCGTGTTCTACAAGATTCAGGGCGCGATCCTGCGCAGCCCCGCCGAGGGTGCGGATACTGCGGTCTGGCTCGCCGACCAGCGACCGGAAGAAGGTGGCATCGCGATCTGGTTCGATCGCGCCGTGCGCCCGCAGCACATGTTCGAACACACGAAAGAACCCCAATGCAGCGAGCAGGATCTGGTGGATTATCTCTCCAACGATCTCCACCGGCTGCGCAAGACCCCCCCGGCTACCGCCGAAGCGGTCTGATCTGATCCCCCTGGCAGCCCGCTCGAGCGAGCTGCCCCTCCTTTTATCGCAACGCTTCCATCGCGCCAGCACGGCGCCGTTCCCGGCATCCGCGGCTCAGACCTCGCCGCGCGGTGGCCAGGGCAGCAGGCCATTGGTGCGGCGCATGTAGTCCCCATAGTCAGCCTTGTCCCGTGCCAGCTTCTTGTCCAGCGTGGCCTGCCCCGTGATATTCACCACCAGGTGACTGTAGGCGAGGGGGCCGATGATTGTGATCAGCACCAGAGGTTTGGCGCAGGCGAGAAGGAATATCCCCCACCAGAAGCACAGCTCACCGAAGTAATTGGGGTGCCGGGAATAGCGCCACAGCCCCGTCTGAAGCACGGTGCCACGCAGTAGCGGATTGCTCCGAAAGCGCGCCAGCTGCACATCCGCAATGGTCTCGTAGGCAAGACCGAAGAACGCCAGCGCCGCACCGGCCCCCAGGACCGCGGGAATCGGAGGCGGAGAGCCCAGGGCGAGGAACAGCTGCGCCGGCAGCGTGGCCAGCCACAGCACCACCCCCTGCAAGAGAAATACCTTGCGCAGGCTCAGCCAGTGGAAGGCCCACTCGCTGTCCACCCAGCTGCGCAGCTTGCTATAGCGGACGTCTTCGCCGTGGCCCCAGTTTCGACGCACCAGATGCGTGGTCATGCGCAGGGCCCAGAGCACCACGATCCCCAACAGCAGCTGATCGGAAAACTCCCGCGCGCTGTGGCGAAGGAACGTGGACAGGAGCATCCCCGTCATGATCACACCGAAGACCATGTCGATGATGCTCACGTCGCGGATCGCGATGCTGACAAGCCAGAGTGAAACGACAGCAGCGAAAGCTATGAGCAGGTTTTCGAGCAATATGGGGAGGACGGTGATCAATGCTTCCACAGCGAGGTCTCCTTTGCGCGCCGCCCCCGGGGACGGTACGCCAGCGTCATCTCAGGACGACAGAAAATCCTGGAACATGGCGACGGCGCCGTCGTGGTGACGGTCCAGGGCCAGTGCCGGCAGGGACGCCAGCGTGCTCTCCAGGTGTTGGGAATCCGGTTTGCATACCGTACTGCAGGTGGAGGCGGCCCGGACGAGGCGCCCGCCTCCGGCAACTATTACCTCACCACTGAGCGCACACTCCTGGGAGACCAGCGCCGCAGCAACCGGCGCGACCTCCTCCGGGCCGAGGCCCTCCACGGAGGCCGCGGCGAGCGTGTCCCGGGTCATCTGCGTGCGTGCGAAGGGAGAGATGGCGTTGACATAGACCTCGTGGGAACGCCCCTCCAGGGCCAGGCTGCGCATCAGTCCAATCACCCCCGCCTTGGCCGCGGAATAGGCGGGCAGCCCGTGCTCGCCATAGAGGCCGGCGGCGGAGGTGCTCACCAGTACGTGTCCGGAGCGCTGCTCATACAGGTGACGAAAGGCCGGCAACAGCAGATAGGCCGTGCCCATGAGATTGATGTTCACGGTGCGAGTGAACTGCTGGGCATCCTGACGCGAGAACGTGGCGGCCTCCGAGACCCCCGCGTTGGCAATCACCACATCCAGGCGGCCAAAACTCTCCAGGGCCAGCTCCAGCATCGTCTCCCCGGTTTGCGGATTTTCCGCGTCGCCGTAGTGCGCCACCGCCGCACCACCGGCAGCAACGATCTCCTGCACCACGCGGTCCGCGCTGGACTCCGCCTCGCCCGCATGGCGGCGGTTGTTCACCACCACGGCGACGCCCCGGGAGGCCAGCAGCAGTGCATAGGCGCGGCCCAGGCCCTTGCCGGCACCACTGATGATCGCAACGCGATTCGCCCCGCTCATGACTGCTTCTTCGGTGGCCAGGGAATGAAGCTGCTGGTGCGAGCGATGTACTCATCGTAGCCCGGGCGGGAGCGTTTCATGCGCCGCTCCAGCAGGGCCGCGCCGCTCCAGCGCACCAGCGTCCAGTTGAGCAACAGCGGACCGGCGGCGCTCCACCAGGGCGCTCCAGCATCCCATGCCACCAGCCAGATACCCCAGAAGACGCAGGCATCCCCGAAATAGTTGGGATGGCGCGTGTAGCGCCACAGCCCCCGGTCCATGACCGTGCCCCGATTCGCGGGATCGGCCCGAAATGCTGTCATCTGGTGATCGCCGATGCTCTCGAAAAGAAAGCCGACGGTGAACAGGGCTATGCCAGGCCACGCCACTGCTCCCGGCACTGCACCGCTGTCCGCCAGCATCCCCAGCTGAATCGGCATGGAAATGAATGCCATCATCAAGCCCTGGAGGAGAAACACGCTGGTCAGGGTGAAGAGGTGGGGGTTGCCGCTGGCCTTCTCGATCATGCGCAGGTACCGCGGGTCCGCGCCATCGCGGCGCCAGCGCAGAAACAGATAGGTGCCGAGGCGCGCGCCCCAGATTGCGGTAAGCACCAACAACA
>CAXBBA010000146.1:0-5914 GCA_963973805.1 uncultured Halieaceae bacterium
GTGCCGGCCGCGATGGTGAAACCGTAGGAGTTCATGTATGCCATGGGCCACTGTCCTCCGGCGGGGGCGTTCTCGTCGGCGAGGTACAGGCTCGCCGCCGGCCCCTCCACATCCATTGCCAGGGAAGCGGTGTCCTGTGCGAGTTCCGAGTTCAGCAGCTTGTTCTGCAGGGGCAGGCGCATGGGATGGTCCGTGAGCGCTGAGACCCGCGACCGGCGCTGGTTTTCCTGCAGGGCCTGTTCGCGAATCGCCTGGCGCACCATGCGATCGCGCAGCAGGGGGTCATCGGCGGCCGTGGCATCACCCCGGGGAGTGTTCCGCGCCAGCTCCATGACCGCCCGTGCCGTGACGTTGTGGGAACTCTTGCTCTTGAGCCCACCGGCGCGGGGGGTCACCAGTTCTCCCGCACCACGCTCGTGGAGCAGCGTGGTCATCGCCACCTGCCAGCCCTTGCCGAGCTCATCCAGCCGGTAGCTGTCGTCCACCTCGAGGTCTTCAAAGAGCACCTCATTGAAACCGGTCTCGCCGGTCATCTTGATCAGGGGACGCACGGTCACGCCCTTGCCCAGCGCCGAGGCGATCGGCACCACGAAGTAGGACAGGCCCTCGTACTTGTGCCCCTTGTCCGTGCGCAGCAGCAGAATCATCCACTCGGCGAAATGCGCAAGACTGGTCCAGACCTTGTGCCCGTTGATAACCCATTTGTCGCCGCGCTTTTCCGCAAAGGTCTGGACGCTGGCCAGGTCCGAACCGGCACCGGGTTCGCTGAAGCCCTGGCACCAGATATCTTCGCCGGAGAACAGACGGGGCAACAGGCGCTCCTTGAGCTCCTCGTTGGCGTGGTAAAACACCGTTGGCGCCGCCATCCCCAGGCCGATGATGTTGGGGAAATAGGGCGTTTTCGCCGCGATCAGTTCTTCATTGGCGATGCGCTGACAATCCTTGCGTCCCCCTCCTCCCACGGCTTCGGGGTAGTCACAACCGACCAGGCCCGCATCGTAGGCGGCCTTCTGCCAGGCCTGGAGATAGCTCATCTGCTCCGAAGTCATGATCTCGAGCGCCGAGAGCGGCAGGCGCACGGCGGGTTCCCCGGGGTGATTGGCGGCGATCCACTGGCGACAGTGGGCGCGGAATTCCGCCTGCTCCGGACTGTCCTTGCGTTCCATATCAGACATGCTGTTATCCTTTTATTGTGCTTCCATTCTCTGTTGCGGTGCTCGTTTCGCCCGGGGCATTCCGGGCGTCGACGCTGTGCTAGCGTCGGTAATCCAGGGGTGGCGCCCGATCGCCGAGCAGGGCCTCGTATTCAAAATCCTCACCGCGGCGCTGCTCGAATTCAGCAACAGCGGCGGCGCGGAGCTCAGGGTCCGTGTACAAGCGCACGGCGGCGTTGCTCAGGGCCCGCGCGGCGAGATCAGCACCACGAAAACCCACGCTCATGCCACCGGCGGCCACGGCCTGCCAGCTGTGCGCCGCGGTGCCCGGAACCCAGGTTGCCACCTGGGCCCCGACCGTGGGCACGGCCATGGAGACATCCCCGACATCCGTGGAGCCATAGCCGAGGCTCACGCTGTAGGGCTGCACCTGGGCCTGGGACCCGATATCGAGACGCGGCGCGTCGAAGGAACGGTAGATTTCCTTCGCGAAGGCCAGCTCCTCCCGGTCATAGCTGATACCACCGAGCTCCCGCAGGGTCTCGTCCATCATCCTCTGCAGCGTGTCGTTCACCAGCACCGGATGGTTGCCGTGAATGATCTCCCACTCGACGCTCGTTCCCGTACCTTCCGCCGCCCCGCGGGCCGCCGCCTCGAGGCGCTCCCACAGAGTCTTTACGGTTTTGGCCTCGGGGTGGCGCAGGTAATAGAACACCTCGGCGAAGTCCGGCACCACATTCGGGGCGTTGCCCCCGGCGGTGATCACGTAGTGAATGCGCGTCTGCTGCGGCACGTGCTCACGCATCAGGTTGACCATGTAGTTCATCGCCTCTACGCCATCCAGGGCGGAGCGTCCGCGCTCCGGCGCCCCCGCAGCGTGGGCTGAAATCCCCGTAAAGCGAAACTTCGCAGACCGGTTCGCGAGGGTCGTGCGCGCCGCCGCCGAGTTGCGGTCCGCAGGGTGCCAGTGGAGGGCGAAATCCACGTCGTCAAAGAGTCCGGCGCGTACCATGTAAACCTTGCCGCTACCCCCCTCTTCCGCCGGCGTACCGTAGAAACGGATCGTGCCCGGGGCGCCCGTGGAGTCCAGCCAGGATTTGATGGCCATGACCGCCGCCGCTGACCCCGCCCCAAACAGGTTGTGCCCACAGGCATGGCCCGCCCCTTTCCCCGGCACCTGGCTGCGCTCGGGTGAGGCATCCTGATTTATCCCCGGCAGCGCATCGAACTCCCCGAGCACCGCCAGCACCGGTTCCCCGCTGCCATAGCTTGCTACGAAAGCGGTGGGAATATCCGCGACTCCCGCCTCGACATGAAATCCCGCTTCCCGCAGCTGCTCTTGCAGCAGTTCGCTGGAGCGCGTCTCCTGATAGCCCACCTCCGCGTACTCCCAGAGGGACCGGGCCGTCGCAGCGGTCTGATCGTAGTGTTCGTCGAGCCAGTCCAAATGGGGAGTCTGGGCGAGCACCGGCAGGGCCAGCAGATTCGTCAGCAGCACGAGGGTGGCAGACACCAGGGTACGAGGCATGGCAGTTCTCCGTAGTTGCTTGGTTTTATGCTTCGAGGACGAATCAGACACCATAGACTCGATGCAACTCATCCATCGTTATCTTCAGGCCGTCCTCAATGGTCCGGCGGTCTCCGGCGTAGGAGATGCGCAGGCACTCATGGCGATGGCTCCAGTCCGGGTCCGTACCGATGAAGAAGTCATTGCCGGGGAGCACGATAACGCCCCGCTCCTTCAGTCGGCGATACAGTTCCCGGCTGTCCATGGGCAGCCCCTCACACCAGAGCCAGAGGAAGAAGGCTCCCTCGGGCCGGTGCAAATACACCGGGAGGTCTCCGCGGGTGGAGCGAATCACCTCCATCGCCAGGTCCCGGCGCTCGCGGTAGTAGGGCTGGATCAACGTGCGACACAGGTCCGCCAGCGAACCGTCTTCGAGCATACCGCTGACCAAGCGCGGCCCCAGAGTGCCACAGGCGAGGCTCACCACGGTGTTGGCCCGGGAAAAGGCCTGGGCAATATCCGGACGGGCAATGACGATGCCCGTGCGGGCGCCGGGCAGTCCGAGCTTGGACAGGCTGAGCATGAGCACCGTGTTCTCGTTCCAGAACGGCGCTACGTCGGTGTATATGAGACCTGGGAACGGCAAACCATAGGCGCCGTCGATGATCAGCGGCACATCCCGCTTGCGCGCGAGCTCATCCAGCGCCGCCACCTCGTCGTCGGTGATCACGTTCCCCGTCGGATTACTGGGACGGGAGACACACAGGGCCGCTACGTCGTCCCCCAGTTCCTGGGCGCCAAGCTGCAGGTGATACTTGAACTGACCGTCGTCGAGGCGCTCGATGCGCGGCGGCGTCGCGGAGAAGAACTCCTCGCCCAGACCGATGTCCCGATAGCCCACGTACTCCGGGCTCAGGGGCAGGTGGATGCGCCGCTGACTGCCGTCACCCATGGTGCCGGCGAAGAGGTTATAGAGCAGGAAGAACGCCGACTGGGAGCCGTTGGCGATGGCGATGTGCTCCGGCCCCAGCTCCCAGCCGCGAGTGTTGCGAAGATGCGTCGCCAGCTCGCGGCGGAAAGCCAGATCGCCCTGGGGAGCCTGGTAGAGACCGAGCAGTTCGTGCCGCCGATCCCCATTCTCGAGCATGTCCGTGAGGCGTTTGGCAAACACCTCCTGAACCGCGTCGATGCGCCCGGGGTTACCGCCCCCCATGAACAGCAGGTCCGGGTTGTCATTCAACGCGGTGCCCAGGTCATCCATGAGTTCGCTGATGCCACTGGAGGCAGCAAATTTCTGGCCGAAGGTTGAGAGTTTCATCGTCTTGTCTGCTTCTTATCAGTAGTGCGGTGGTTTTTCGGACACCGGATCCTGGCCCGTATCGCTGCCGCCGCCCGCGCTGCGCTCGCGCAGCTTGCGTAACTCCTCGCCGAGGAGCGTGACCTGGCGCTGCACCAGCAGCAAGTCCTGCTGCTGCCAGGCCAGCGCCTCATTGAGGCTGTCTACCGTCTCGCCCTGAAAAGCGAGTTCCGCCTCCAGCGCTGCTACGCGCTCATCCACTTCCCTGCTCACCCTATGCCCCTGCCAACAAAGCGCAGTACCCTACACCGCCTTTCCCGAACAGAGCAATGAAGATGGCAAAGCAGCCCAGGACTTCCCGCCGTGTGGTCTACAGCACCGACAAAGGACGCCTCTGTCCGGACTGCGGTGTGGTGCGTGCGGACTGTCGCTGCCGCCTCACGGCCACGCCGGCCCCCGCCGGCGACGGCATCGTGCGCCTGCGCCGGGAAACCAAGGGCCGAGGCGGAAAGGCGGTGACCGTGATCACCGGACTCGGCGGCGACAGTGCAGCGCTGAAAGCGCGGGCCAAGGTGTTCAAGCAGCGCTGTGGTGTCGGCGGTGCGGTCAAAGACGGCGCCATCGAGATGCAGGGCGATCAGCGCGCCGTAATTAAAGCACTACTTGAAGCTGAGGGCCTGACGGTCAAGCTCTCTGGTGGTTGATTTTTGATCTATGCGGTTATTTTTTGATCGATTATTGGGTGGTTTGAGGAAAATTCGTTCGAACCATGACGTTTTTTCCCTCTTCTTAGGGCAACAAGCACAAGCATTGTGTGAATATTTACCGCTAAACCTCTAATTTTTATTGGATTATAAAAATACCTGTGATAAAAATGCGGGTATAGCGTCAATGTTGGCGCTGATGTGATGGCAAGCAACCCGGTTAGAAACGACAAAGAGCGTTCCAGCCCCATTCCTGCGAGGAGCCTGCATATGTACATCACCGCTGAACACCTGCGCGATCAGGTGATCCGCCCTACCCTGGAATACCTGGGGGAATGGTCCGCCGAAGCCGAGCGTGAGTTGCTGGCACAGGCATTGCGAAAGAATGATGCGGACCTGCTTGACCGGCCCGCTCAGGGACTCGGCCTGTTCCGGATTTCGTCGAGTGAGCACCGCGACCTGTGGGACCGCTACCTCGCGTTCCGGCCCGATATCGCCAGCCGCGTACGGGGGCTCGCCAGTCAGCGCGCATTTCTGAGCAATCCGGACAACGAACTACGGACCAATCTGAGCTACTGCACCGCCATTGCCTGGATTCTGAGTCAGCGCGCCCGCGTCGCAGCTCCCCTGCCCGTGACCGTGGATGACGCTACCCGGCCCGTCATGGTGGCCCACGCCTGACCGCGCTACCGCGCCTGTGCCCCACGCCAGCGCGCCACATCGTCGGGACGATCCACGTCGTAACGCATTTCCATCAGTTCATAGCTCAAACCGACGGCCTCCAGCGCCCCTAGCGTCTGGACCAGCACCTCACTCCCGCCCCAGGACACCCCCCGGAACATATCCCGATGCAGGGAACGGCCGGCGATGAGAACAAAGCCGCCATCCTCCGCGGGACCCAGCACCACATTCGCGTCATCCAGCTTCGCCAGCGCACCCTGAAGATAGTCCCGACCCAGCTCCGGGCAGTCGCTGCCGGTGAGCAGAACGCGTTCAGCGCTTTGGAGCCCCTGCGCCAGGGCATGGAACATGCGTGCGCCGAGGTCCTGCCCCTGCTGAAGGAAAGGCCCCCTCAACCCCGCGGCGAGCAGATCATCAACGCTGCGATGGGTCTCGTCCCGATCAAGCCACAGCTCCACGGGCCCGAGATTACTGGCGAGAAGTTGCGCCGCCGTGTTGCGCATCAGCTCCTCGTGCACCGCACAGGCCTGCGCCGCGCTGAACACCGGCTGCAGTCGCGTCTTGACCCCGC
>CAXBBA010000147.1:0-5903 GCA_963973805.1 uncultured Halieaceae bacterium
GGTGATCTTTCCCGCGGTGTTCAGCTATGGCCTCGATCCCGCCGCCGGTGCGGGGCTGATCTTCCAGACCCTGCCCGTAGCCTTCGCCCAGATGCCCGGCGGTTACCTGTTTGGCGTGCTGTTCTTCCTCATGTTGTCGGTGGCAGGCATAACCTCCATGGTCGGACTCGTGGAGTCCGTGAACGCCTGGATCGAAGAGCACTACAAGATATCCCGGCATCGCAGTGCGACCATCGTGATCGGCTCCGTCGCCGTACTCAGCATTCTCAGTATCCTGTCCTACAACCTCATGGACGGTCTGCGCCTCGGCGGGCGCAACTTCAATGATGTCATGGACTACTTCTCGAACCAGATTCTCCTGCCCCTCGGTGGCCTCCTGATCGCCATCTTTGCCGGCTGGTTCATGAGCCGTGAGGCGTCCCGGGATGAATTCACGACACTGTCCCGGCGCGGCTATGCGCTGTGGCGTTTTCTGATCCGCTACGTTGTTCCTCCGGCTCTGGCGGTGATCTTTGTCATGGGCGTGACAGAATAGGACCCAGGTTATGATCCCGATGCTGAGCGACTTGCTCTGGGGCAAAGTGCTAGTGGTGCTGCTCGTGGGCATCGGTCTGTACTTCACCATCGCCTCGCGTTTTGTGCAGTTCCGCTATTTCGGACGCATGTTCGCGGTGCTGGGCCAGGCCCTGCACCGCGAAAAGGGGCATGTCAGCTCCTTCCAGGCGCTGGTGGTCAGCGTCGCGGGACGCGTCGGCGGGGGCAATATCGCGGGGGTGGCGGTCGCGATCACCCTCGGTGGCCCCGGAGCTGTGTTCTGGATGTGGCTCATCGGCCTCATGGGGATGGCAACGAGCCTCTTCGAATGTTCCCTGGCCCAGCTGTTCAAGCGCTACGAACCGGACGGTACCTTCCGCGGCGGGCCCGCCTACTATCTCACCCTGGGCATCAACCAGCGCGGCCTGGCGGTGATCTACTCCGTACTGTTGCTGCTGACCTTCGGCTTTGGCTTTAACGCAGTGCAGTCCTATGTGGTCGCTGCCTCGCTGCACGATTCCTTCGGCATTCCCACCTGGATCAGTGGCCTGGCGCTCGTTGTGTTTCTGGGCTTTGTGATCTTCGGCGGTATCTCCCGCATCGCCGCGGTGGCGGAAATCGTAGTGCCCGTGATGGCGCTGGGCTACCTGCTGGTGGCCCTGGTCGTGATTGGCCTGAACATCAGCGAAGTGCCCGCGGTACTCGGGGGCATCGTCAAGAGCGCCTTTGGCCTCGATTCCGCCGTGGGCGGTGGAATCGGTGTCGCCCTCATGCAGGGCATCAAGCGGGGCCTCTTCAGCAACGAAGCCGGCCTCGGCAGCGCGCCGAACGTCGCGGCGGTGGCCTACGTGCCCCACCCCGTGAACCAGGGCATCGTGCAGGCCTTCAGTGTATTCATCGATACGCTGGTGATGTGCACCTGCACGGCGCTGATTATCCTGCTTTCGGATGTGTACCAGCCGGGTTCGGGCGGCGTTTCGGGTATCGCCCTCACGCAGAACGCTCTGGCGGGTCACCTGGGAGCCTGGGGCGGCACCTTCGTCAGCATCGCCCTGGTGCTCTTCGCCTTCAGCTCAATCATGTACAACTACTACCTGGGCGAAAACAGCCTCAATTTCTTCAGCGAGGAAAACCAAAAGCTGTTCACCGTGTTCCGCGTCATGGTGCTCGGGCTGGTGTTCTGGGGCTCGGCGCAGGACCTGGGAACGGTGTTTGGCTTTGCGGACCTCACGATGGGGCTGCTCGGTGTCGTGAATCTCGTGGGCCTCCTGTGGATGTCGAAGCTGGGACTGCGTCTGCTGCGCGACTACGAGGCCCAGTGTGCCGCGGGGCGCGAGCCCCATTTGAACCCGGCGGACTACAACGACCTCGCCATTGATTCCCGGGCCTGGCCCGCAAGCGGAGCGGAGCCTAAAGCACCGGCGCCATAAGCCGCGCTGCGGCGGTGGCGAAGGGAAACCACAGGGGCTTCGCCGCCAGTTCTTCCTTCGTGACCGCGCGGGAGTGGGCGAAATCTTCCAGCAGCATGGCCTCCACCTCGTCGCAGAAATTTGCGTCGTGTACCAGGGCCGTCATTTCGAAGTTCAGGCGAAAGGAACGATTATCGAAATTGGCGGTGCCGACTCCGGCCAGTTCCCGGTCCATGAGGAACACCTTCTGGTGCATGAATGCCGGTTCGTAGCGGTACACTCCCACCCCCGCCGGTAGCAGTTCCCGGGTGAAGGACCAGTTGGCCAGGCCCACCACGGGGCCATCGGACTTGTCGGGAATCATCACCCGCACATCCACCCCCCGCAGCGCCGCCAGCTGGAGTGCGGCAATGATGCCCCGGTCCGGTACAAAGTAGGGACTGGCAATCCAGATGCGCTCCCGCGCCTGGGTGATCAGCTGGTGGTACATCAGCCCCGCTTCCTCGAATGCGCTCGCGGGGTCCGAGGGGAACAGCAGCACGGAACTCGATCCCGGTGCCCGTCGCTCCAGATTCCAGTTGATGGCGAGCTGTTCCCGGCGCGCCCACAACCAGTCGGTCGCGAAGGTCAGTTCGGCACCGATCACCGCGGGGCCATGGATGCGTATATGGGTGTCGCGCCAGGGGCCGCGGCGCGGATTTTCACCCAGATACTCCACGCCCACATTGTGTCCTCCAATCCAGACATAGCTGCTGTCCACCACCACCAGTTTGCGGTGATTGCGGAAGTTGAGCTGCAGGCGATTGCGCCGGCCCTGGGTGGTATTGAAAGCCGCCAGCTGCACACCGGCCTCGCGCAGTTCCCGGTGAAGTCGACTGCGTCCAAAGCCCGCGGACCCGACTTCGTCGTAAAGCACATACACGGCGACGCCGGCCCGGGCCCGTTCCGCGAGTACGGCGCCCAGGCGCTGGCCCAGCGCATCGTCGCGCAGGATGTAGAACTGGAAGAGGATGTAGTGCCTGGCCTGGCGCAGACCGGCCTCGATGCTGTCAAAGGTCGCATAACCATCGATGAGCAGCTCCACCTCATTGCCCCGCACCGTGGGGAGGCGGGCCAGGCTCTGGAGGGCGCGGTAGAAGGCCTCGTCGGCGTCGGGGGCGCGGTAGTCTCCGAGCTCACTGCGGGTATCGCTCAGATGTTGTTCCGCCAGCTCTTCGATCTGCTGCCGTTCCCGCACATAGCCATCGAAGCGATTGCGCCCCAGCACGAGGTACAGGGGCACCGTGAGGTAGGGCAGGGTCAGGAGCGAGACCACCCAGGCAATGGCACCCTGGGCCGTGCGGGCGCGCAGGATGGCCTCCACCGCGCTGACGATCGCAAGCACGTAAAAGAGCACCAGGACGACGGCGATGATTTCTGGGCTGATGTTGATCTGCATGGCGAAAGTCTAGCGCGGCCAGAGTTTTCTTGCAGAGTGGCCGAAGTGGAGTAGGCTGGGGACAGCGCCATTCGTGGCGCGTCTTTGGAACCGCGGTTCCCTAATCGAATATAGCGAGACAAAAACGATGAGAAAAATTTTGCTGTTGATACCGATGTGCATGTCCCTCCTTCTGACGCCCCTGGCTCAGGCTCAGGAGCACTACGAAAGCGGGTCTTTCTGGGCGGTCACTTCCGTGGATACGAAACCGGGCATGTTCGATGCCTACATGGAGAATCTGGACGGTCTGTGGCGCCGACAAATGGAGATGATGAAGGAAGCGGGCAAGGTCAAGAACTACATGATGTTCGCCAACGTCCATGCTCGCGAAGGAGAGCCGGACCTGTGGCTGATGGTGGAATGGACTTCCGCAGGCGCAATGATGGACACCCCCTGGGAAGAGTGGGAAGCCATGACCAATGAACTGGTGGGCTCCGCAGAAAAGAGCCAGAAACTCGATATCAAGCGCGGCGAAATCCGTACGCTGATGAGTGATGTGCTGCTCCGGGAAGTGAGCTTCCGCTAGCGCTCCTGATCCTCTCCGGTGGCCCCATCGAGGTGGGTCGCCGGGGAATCTTCTGCGTCGGGGATAAACTGGATCACCAGCAGTCCGGCAAGAAAGACGGCGGCGAGGGTCCAGGCTAGCCAGGGTCTCATAGGCGCTTTTTCGACGATGGGCGAAGGCCCAAGGATACCACGACAGGGTTAGCGGTCTGCGGAATGGCGAAGGTGCGGATGTATAATTTTCGCCCACGCTCAGGAACCGCCTCCATGTTCGCCCCCCACTTTGCCGCTATCACCGACCGCCTTTCCCAGGGCGACTCCGACGTCTGGGCCGTGCACGACCGGGCTCTGGAAATGGAGAGAGAGGGCACCGATGTCATCCTCCTGTCCGTCGGCGACCCGGACTTCCGTACCCCGGACCCGATCATCGACAACGCCGTAAGCTACCTCCGCGTCGGCCGCACCCATTATTCCCCGGCACTGGGAGAGCTGAAATTGCGCCGGGCGGTAGCGGATCTTGAGTCGGCCACATCACCCCATCGCTGTTCCGTCGACGAAGTCGCCATTTTCCCCGGTGCCACTGCGGCGATCTTCGCGGTGTTGTCCTGCCTTCTGGATGAAGGCGACGAAATCGTCATTCCCGAACCCATGTACGTGGGCTATACGCCGATAATGGCGGCGCTGGGCGCGACGGTGAAAAACGTGCCCCTGGACGGTCGCCGCGGCTTTGCCCTGGATATGGAGCAGATGAAGGCGGCGGTAAGCGAGCGGACCCGCGTCGTCTTCATCAACACGCCCGGGAATCCCACGGGCAGCATAATTCCCGCCCGTGACATTCGCGAACTCGCCAGCTTCTGTCGCGAGCGGGGCATCTGGCTGCTCTGCGACGAGGTGTATTCCATGTTCTGCTACGAGGGCAAGCACGTGTCCGCCCGGGCGAGCGTCGAGCATCTCGACAACGTGGTCATGGTGGACGGGTTGTCCAAGTCCCACGCCATGAGCGGCTGGCGCATGGGCTGGGTCGTTGCGCCGCCCAAGCTGGTGCAACATCTCGGACGCTTTGCGGGGGCGACGCTCTTCGGCAGCCCCCAGTTCATCCAGGACGCCAGCGCCTTTGCCCTGGAAAATGACCAGGCCTATGTCGAGCGCATGCGCGACGAGTACCGGGAGCGGCGCGACTTCGTGCTCGAGCGCCTGAATGCCGTCGAGAGTATTCACTGCACGCGACCCCACGCGGGAATGTTTATCATGTGCGATGTGTCGGACACGGGAATGGATGGTCGCGAGTTCGCCCAGCGCCTGCTGGCCGAGCAGGCCGTGTCCGTGATTCCCGGCGATGCCTTCGGGCCGTCGGCGCACACCTTCGTGCGCCTGGGGCTGGCGCAGAGCCGTCCCGTGCTCAAGCGCGCCTGCGACCGTATCGCCGCGTTCTGCGCCGCCAGCTAAGCCCGAAGACCCGGGCCTACTGGGATTCGGTCAGGCGCACCTTCACGCGGCGCTCTTCGTCACCGAAACGTGCGGTGACCTCGACCGTATCGCCGGGCGTATGCTGTTCCATCACGGTGAGATAGTCGTCGTGGCTCTCGATGGGTTCGCCGTCGATGGCAACGATGACATCGCCCAGGCGTATATCGCCGCGGGAACCGCGGTAAGCGCCCCTCAGGCCCGCATCGTCGGCGGGGAGGCCCGGGTAGACCCGCACGATGGGCAGGCCTTCGATGCCGTAGCGGCGGCGCCAGCGATCACTGGCCAGCTCCAGGCCCATGATGGGGCGCAGCATGTGGCCATAGCTGATGAGTTGGGGGACCACTTCCTTCACCGTGTTCACGGGGATCGCAAAGCCGATGCCGGCGCTAGCGCCGCTGGGGCTGTAGATCGCCGTATTCACCCCGATGAGTTGCCCCAGGGAGTTGAGCAGGGGGCCGCCGGAGTTGCCGGGGTTGATCGCCGCGTCCGTCTGGATGACACCGCGAATGCGA
>CAXBBA010000148.1:0-5883 GCA_963973805.1 uncultured Halieaceae bacterium
CGTGCGACCGCCTGGTTCGTAGCCAGGTACTCTATCCAGCTGAGCTACGGGCGCGAAGGGCGTGCATAGTAGTTAGATGCTCCACCAAGGTCAAGTTTTTCATCGCCTTTTTTACCCTGGCCAGGGTTCAGGGAATGTCGACGCCCCCATCCAGAAAACCGTCGCGCGACGACATGAACAGACGGATGGGCACCTTCTGATCGCTGCGCAGCTTCACCAGTAGACCGTAGTGATCGTTGTCGTAGTCATCGACCCATTCCGTTTCGAGCTCCGGCAGTAGATTGGGCATTTTCGCCTTTTCCGGGGCACGCGCTACCACCCGCACCTCTTCCATATCGGAGCTGTCTTCCAGCGCCGCCTTGGGTATGCGCACGAGCACCGTGCGCTGCCCCGTATTCGGGGTGTCGGACACAGACATAATCTGGGCACCGGAGGTTTCACAGCGCTGGCCTTTCACCAGTTCCAGCCAGTCGCTCTGCATATCCAGGGACTCGGCCCCGGCAGCCACAGAAACGAAGTACAGCCCTGCGGCGAGGGCTATGGTTTTGAAGAGAGTCATGACTTGTGGTCCTGGCTGCATATTGATGGCCAAGGGTAGCGGGAATTGCGTCACCGCGCAGCCCTCATGAGGCCCGTTCAGGTAAAGAGCAGCAGACGCAGCAGCCCGGCAAGGCCGACCCCCAGCAGCGCCAGTCCCAGGTAGCGGAAGAACACAGTGGTATCGGAGCGCAGGGTGTAACTGTGAAAACGGAGGCCGAGAAAATGCCCGACGGTGGCGCAGGGAAGCAACCACAAGTGCATCATCCACTGCATATCAACGCCCGTGGCCACAAAGGCCACCAGTTTGAGACCCACCAGAACAAACCAGAGCACAAACAGCGTGTCCCGCAGCTGCTCCCGGGGCATGCGACCGGCAGCGACCGGCACCACCAGGGGAGCGGCGATCAGGGAGACCCCGCTCACGTAGCCTCCCAGCATGAGCAAGAAGGCATCCAGGCGCCCGCTGCCACTGCGCAGGGGACGCCCGAGGATGTAGCTGAACGCGTACACCGTCACCATGCAGAAGACAAAGCCCGACACGAGGGACCCGGGAAGCGTGATAACCCCCGCGACTCCGATCAGCTTGGGAATAATCATCAACGGCAGCGCATAGCGCAGGAACGCCCAGTTCACGGTGCTCTGCGCCCCTCCCCGCCGGGCTTCGCTGCGATGCGCCAGCCCCACGGTGATCGCCGAGAAAAACAGCAGGTGCACCGAGATCACCGGCAGAAAGAGCAAGGGCTCGTCGCGAATCATCAACAGGAACGGCAGCGTCAGCACCGCACCGCCAAAGCCCAGGCCGGAGCGCACGAAGCCGCCCCAGATAAACAGAAACCCGATCGTCACCAGTTCCCAGGGTAGAAACTCCATCATGCCTCGCTATTGCTCAAGGGTTATCCAGGTAGAAACGATCGTCGAAGGTCTTTACCCAATCGGGATAGAACACGGCGAAAGCCGACACACACATGCCATTGATAAACCCCTCCGAGAACATCAGGAGGAATACCAGGGGCCAGAACTCTTTCATGTTATCCAGGTATCCGTCCAGACCGCTGAGCCAGAACAGGAACGCGACAACCAGCGAAAGCGTGAGCACCACCAGTCCCCCGCCGGCAAAGCCCGCGCCAAGAAAGTACACGAAGGGATGGCGCAAAGAGGGTCGATAGAGCAACACCAGCAGCGCCCGGGTCACGGTAGCAGGCAGCAGAACCGAGAGACAGAAGGACAGACCCAGCCCCTCCCAGGGCAGCTGCTGCAGCAGAGTGAAGGGAACGAGCGCCACTCCCAGGCCAAGGAGCGTGAAGGACCAGCCCACCACGAGAGTGAGCGTGGTGACACCGAGAAAATGCAGCAGCACCCCATTGGCTACGTGGATATTCAAGAGCCACAGCAACAGACAGGCCAGCGCGCCCCCCGCGACCAGATGCAGTCGCGTCGGGTCATCCGCCAGGGCCCGCCAGCGCGCCGTGGCAGCGGCGGCCAGCAACGCCAGTACCGCAACACCGCTCGCTATGAGCAGCACTGCTTCGGTCATCAGGGTCGGAGGTATATGCATGCCGTTTTCTAGAACGTGGGCCCCGGGCGTTCACAGCCCGTGCGCATCGCACCCATGAGAATGCGGTGGTCGGGCGGCGAATAGCTCAGGCCCGGAGGCGAGGTCAGCTGCAGGCAGGTCGGATACGCAGCCAGCCTAGTCAATGCCGGTGACATCCAGGTATCCCCGATCGATGGCGGTTTCGAGGGCATTCACCGCCGCCCGCAGCTCCTCGTAGGCCTCGCGATGCCGGGCAAGTGTCGCGATCTGCTCGTGGGACGGCATCTGGGGAGCAAGATCGGCCATATTGATCAGCCCCTCCAGATAGGCCAGGCGGGCTTTCGATGCCATGGTGATCACGGGACGAATCGCGTCCACACTCAATTCGGGTATGGCCGGATTCATCACCTGGCGATTGATGTCGCGGCGAATTTTCTCCAGCTCCAGTAGCAGACGATTACTGTTCTTGTCGCTCATGACTGCCTCCACCTTGGTCTCTCATGCATGCACGCACCCTCACAGGAATCGTCAGATCGGTCAAGGCGGACCCGGCCCATAAAAGCGACGGATGCGCAAGGTGGCTGCAGCCGCGCGCCGTGGCAAAATAGCGCCCCTCCTCCACTCCACAGGAACCGGTTATGGGTTTTAACGAGGCTACCGCCGTCGATTCCAGCGAATTACCTGTGCGTGCGCGAATCCACGAAGGGTGGGATATCGCAGGCAACGCCAACGGTGGCTACCTGCTCGCCATCGCCGTCAGGGCCATGGCGGCCGCCGCCGAACGCCCCCACCCCCTTACGGTCACCGCTCACTACCTCTCCCCGGGGCATCCCGGTCCGGTGACGATCGCGCCGCGCATCGTGAAGTCCGGTCGGCGTCTCGCCACCGTGGCCGCCACAATGTACGGCCCGGAGAAACCGCTGATGGAGCTCCTGGGCAGCTTCGGCGACCTGAATCAACTGGAAGGCCCCCAGCGCGTGGACGCCTCACCTCCGGACCTTCCGCCTCCCGAGGAGTGCCCGCGGGCGGTGCACAACCCCGAGGTGGGATTTCCCCCGCCCCTGATGGAGCAGATGGAGCTGCGCATCCATCCCGATGATGCCCGTTTTCTCAGCGGTGAACCCTCGGGCCATCCCCTGATCCGGGGCTGGCTGCGCCTGCCGGATGACGAAGCTGTCGACGCCTTCGGCCTGCTCCTGGCGACGGACAGCTTTCCCCCAACGGTATTCAACGCCCGACTGCCGATCGCCTGGACGCCCACGGTGGAACTCACGGCCCATGTGCGCGGCATCCCCGAACCGGGCTGGCTGCGCTGCCGTTTCTCGACGCGCTTCATCAGCGGCGGCATGCTCGAAGAGGACGGTGAAGTCTGGGACAGCACGGGTCGCCTCGTCGCCCAGTCGCGCCAGCTCGCGCTCATTCCCCGCGGCTGAGCAGGAATCGGGTGGCCGCGCGGGCGCCAGGGGTTCCATACTGCCCGGGATCACACTCGCGGAGCACTCTGCCATGGACAACGCCATGAAACGCCCCCCGGCGGCCCCCGTAGCGCAACCCCCGGAGCAGGACACGGACAGCCGTCACTATGACCTGGTCGCCGCGGCGATCCGCTACCTGCGCGATCACCGCCGGGAGCAGCCGACACTCGCGGCGGTGGCGACGAAACTCGGCACCAGCGAGTTTCACCTCCAGCGCGTGTTCAGTGCCTGGGCAGGAGTCTCTCCCAAGCGCTTTCTCCAATACCTGACCCACCGGCACGCCGTGGAATTGCTGCGGGAGCAGGCATCGGTCCTCGAAACCAGTCTCGCCACGGGCCTGTCGGGTCCGGGGCGGCTCCACGACCTGACGGTGAACTGCGCAGCCATGTCTCCCGGCGAAATCGCCAGCGGAGGGGCCGGCATCGGGCTCCACTGGGGCTGGGGTAGCTCCCCCTTTGGCGATACGTTTGTCGCCTGGAGTTCCCGCGGTATCTGCCAGCTCTCATTCCACGACCGCCGAGACCCGGCGGTGATCGATGCCTACCTCGGCGACTGGTTCGGGGCCGATCACCAGCGCGACGACGAGGCCGCCGGGAACGTGCTCCGCCCCCTGTTCGCAAAGCCCCTGCAAGCCGGCAAGATACACCTGCTGCTGCGGGGCACGAACTTCCAGCTGCAGGTGTGGAAGGCGCTGGTCGCCATCCCCCCGGGGCAGCTCCTGAGCTATCAGCAACTCGCCCGGCACGCCGCCGCCCCCGGCGCCAGCCGCGCGGTCGGCACGGCGATGGCCCGCAATCGCATCGCCTACCTGATTCCCTGCCATCGCGTGATCCGCCAGAGCGGCGACTTCGGCAGCTATCGCTGGGGCGTTGAGCGCAAGCTCGCGATCCACGGCTGGGAGAGCGACGGTTGAGTCCCGCCCATTTCGTCCAGATGGTACTGCTGGCGGCCATCTGGGGCGCTTCGTTCATGTTCATGCGCATCGCGGTGCCCCAGCTGGGGCCCGTCTGGCTGCTGGAGCTGCGTCTGCTGAGTGCCTGCCTCGTGCTGCTGCTGGTGAGCGTCGCGCTGCGTCGCCCGCTGCACGTGACCCGGCACTGGCGCCACTATCTGTTCCTTGGGTTCTTCAACACCGCCCTGCCCTTCCTGGCCTTCACCTGGTCCGCCCAGACGCTGCCCGCGTCGCTGCTGGCAGTGCTCAACGCGACGGCACCGCTATGGGGCCTGGTGATCGGTTTTGTCTGGCGCGGCAAAGCGGTCACCCGCCGCGCCATCCTGGGGCTGCTGATGGGCATGGGCGGCGTGCTCTGCCTCGTGGGCTTCAGCGAACTCGCACTCGAACCGGTGGGCCTGCTCGCCGTGGCCGCAACCCTCGGCGCCGCCGTTTGCTACGCCCTGGCAAGCAGCTATGCCGAATACGCCGAGAAGGTGGAAACCTACGCCAATGCCCACGGCAGCCTGTGGGCCGCGCTGCTGTTTACGCTGCCTCTGCCGCTGTTGTTTCCCGGCGCGACTCCCGCGAGCTGGTCCGCCGAAGCCATCGCGGCCGGCGTGACCCTGGGCCTGCTTTGCACCGGCGTCGCCTACGTCATGTATTTTCGACTTATCGCCAGCGCGGGGGCGGCGTCGGCACTCTCCGTGGGCTACCTGATTCCCCTCTGGGGAGTGCTCTGGGGATGGCTGTTTCTGGACGAGGCCATTGGCTGGAATACGCTCCTCGGGGCCGCCCTCGTGCTTTCCGGCACGATGCTCGTAACCGGCTTCCGCCTTCGCCGGGTGCTCGGGAACCGACCTTGAACGATCAGCCCCGCCGCGACGGGCGGGGCCAGAAAATCAGGCGACGTCGGCGAACCAGTGCCGGGTGCGATTCACCAGCGCGACCAGCGACAGCATGACCGGGACTTCCACCAGTACGCCCACCACCGTGGCCAGAGTGGCTCCGGAGTGCAGGCCGAAGAGAGAAATGGCCACTGCCACGGCCAGTTCAAAAAAGTTTGACGTACCGATCATGCACGCGGGCGCCGCGATGTTATGGGGCAGCTTCATGGCCCGGGCAGCGCCGTAGGCGATGGCGAAGATTCCGTAGGTCTGCAGCAGCAGGGGAATGGCGATGAGAACAATGGCCAGGGGCTGGGCAAGGATCGTCTGCGCCTGAAAACCGAAGAGCAGCACCACCGTCGCCAGCAGTCCCATGATGGAAAGGGGTTTGAGGCGGTTCAGCAGGTCGTTCAGACGGGAATGGTCTTCCTTCCGGTCCAGCGCCCGCCGCGTCGCCGCCCCGGCCAGCAGGGGAATGAGCACATAGAGCACGACAGACAACAGTAGCGTATCCCA
>CAXBBA010000149.1:0-5882 GCA_963973805.1 uncultured Halieaceae bacterium
TGCGGACCAGCGAGTTCATGGAATACGCGGCGGAGCTGGGCATCGTGCTGCTGCTGTTCATCGTCGGGCTGGAGTCCGACATGCGCGGCCTGATGAAGGTCGGGCCCAATGCCGCTGGCGTCGCGGTGGTTGGGGTGGTGCTGCCCGTGCTTCTGGGCGTGGGGGCGGGGGCCGCACTGGGATTTGCCGAGGGGCTCCAGGGCTGGTTTGTCGGCGCGATGCTGGCGGCCACCTCTGTGGGCATCACCGCCAAGATGCTCGAGGAGGATCATGTGGTGAGCACGCCCTCGGCGCAGGTGATTCTAGGTGCCGCAGTCATCGACGATGTGCTCGGCATTCTGTTGCTGGCGGTGTTGGCGAGCATCGTCACCACCGGGGGAGTGTCGCCCCTCGGGGTTGCCGTCATCGTGCTCAAGGCGGGCCTGTTCTTTGTTGCGGCGGTGTTTCTCGCCCATCGTGTCCTGCCCGCCGCCGTCAGCTTCGCTGCGCTGTCCAAGCATTCGAGCATCTGGGCTGGCCTGGCGCTGTCCTTCGCGCTGATCATGGCCCAGCTTGCCGCGTTTGCAGGCCTGGCGCCGCTCATCGG
Source organism: uncultured Halieaceae bacterium (assembly GCA_963973805.1). Taxonomy (GTDB): domain Bacteria; phylum Pseudomonadota; class Gammaproteobacteria; order Pseudomonadales; family Halieaceae; genus Congregibacter. The sequence goes on from CAXBBA010000149.1 coordinate 587, forward strand.
TGCGTTCCTGGCAGGGCTGTTGCTGGACGATATGTATTTCGTGGTCGGTGGCCATGAGGCGAAGCACCGTGTAGAAGAAATGCTCAAGCCCATGACCGATATTCTGCTGTCGATATTCTTTGTCGGTATCGGCTGCCAGGTGCAGCTCGAGGTGCTGGCGAATCCCCCGGCGCTCCTGGCGGTGGCTGTGCTGTTTGTTCTTGCGGTGGCGTCCAAGGGGCTGGCGGGGCTCGCTGTGCGTGGGAAGGGTTTCGACCGGCTCGGCATCGGTCTGGGCATGGTGCCGCGGGGAGAGGTGGGCCTGGTGTTTGCGGCGTTTGCCCTCAGCCATCAGGTGTTCAGCGCCGAGCTGTTCTCTGCACTGGTGTTTGTGGTGCTGCTGACAACGATCGCCGGCCCCTTGCTCCTCTCCACGCGCCTGGCGCGTTTCTGATCGGCGTAGGCGTATGATGAGGTGAGGTTTTCTACAGGATGATCGAATGATGGGGCACAGGAAGTCACGGGATTGGGCCGTTGCCGTGCGGACAAGAATGCTGGGCGCGCTGGCATTGGGGTTGTTCCTGGGCGGCTGCCTGGGCATGCCCGAGGGAGTGAAGCCGGTGACGGGCTTTGAGCTGGACCGGTATCTGGGGCAGTGGCATGAGATTGCCCGCCTGGACCACAGCTTCGAGCGCGGGCTGGAGCAGGTCACGGCGGACTACCGCCTGCGTGATGATGGTGCGGTGGAGGTGATCAACCGGGGGCTGGATGCCGAGACCGGAGAGTGGCAGCAGGCCGAGGGCGTTGCGCAGTTTGTGGGGCCGGCTTCTGAAGCTCACCTGAAGGTTTCTTTCTTCGGGCCGTTCTACGGCTCCTACGTGGTGTTCAGTCTGGGCGAAGACTACGACTACGCCTTCGTGTCTGGCTATAACCGGGACTACCTGTGGTTGCTGGCTCGAACCCCGAGCGTGCCTGATGCATTGAAGGAGCAGTTTGTGGGGAAGGCGAAAGCCCTCGGCTTTGACGCCGATGCCTTGATCTGGGTGGATCAATCGGAGGGGGAAGCGGGGGAAGAGTGACGCCGCAGGCGGGCACTCCTCCCCTTAGATGTCACCGATGGTGCGGCACCCCGTGAGGTGCCGTTGGATCAGCCTTCGTTGACGTCTACGAGCTGCCAGGTGCCTCGGCCGTCCTGCTCAAGGTAGCGGTAGCGTACCTTGTCGCCGTGGGCGGCATCTTCAACCCCGCTCACGTCGGGGCTGCTGACGAACTGTACGCGGCGGCTCTTGCTACGACGGTTCATGCTGCAGTTCGCGTCGGGACCAGAGCGGGCGTTGCGGAATTTTACGTATACCGGCTGCCCAAGCTTTTCGGCTGTGCGCATGTCTACGGTGCCCTCCAGGATACAGTCCTGGGTGATCTCCGCTTTGGCTGTCAGAGCAGTAATGCTCAGGGCCAGGGCGGTTCCGGCGATAAGTAGCGCGGTGACCAGGTTGGCATTTGTGCTGCGTGCGCTTTCATCTGCACGCAATTGTTTGTTTTCATTAGACATTGTATTCATGTTTTTCTCCTTCGCCTCACGGCGAGTTGGCGGTCGGGGTTAGCCGGCCTGATGTTGTGTGTTTCACGCTCCTGTCATAAAAGATACATAAACCCGTGCTAGGGGTGACTCGATTCTATGGGGTTTTTTACCCCAAAATCCACTTATTTCACACAATTGTCATAATAATGACATTTTTTAAGTTCCTAAGCCCCTGTTCCGGAGCGTTTTTTTCTGCGGTGCTGCATTTGGAAGGGCGGTGATGCGGCAGGAAATGCCCGTCAGGAAAAGAGGCCGTGCATGAACCAGCGCTTCTCGCGCCGTTCATGGAACACCCAGAATCGTTGTCCTTCGGGGTTGCGGGCCACGAAATAATCGCGGCTTGTGCCGCGCTCCCACCAGCCATCTTCGATGCGCTCGGGGCCGTGTATGAGCGTGAGCCGGCTGCCCCAGAAGCGCAACCGGTCACCGTCGGTGCGCAGGGGTTCGGGGGTGGGCAGAAGCCAGAAAGGGCGCTGGGCGGCGGGAAGCCCGGGAGTGTCGCCGCGACTGCCCACCGGTGCGGAGGCGACGCTGTGCTCCGGCAGGTGGGCGTCCCGGCAGCGCAGACTGCTCACCGCCTGGGCCCCCAGGCGGTTGCTCAACAGATCCACCAGCTGGGCCGGAGTCTGTTCGCTGCCGGTCTGGCGGAACAGGCTGCTTGTGTGGGGATGGGCGTCTTCAAGCTGACTGACGCACAGGCGAATCAGCTCCACCTCTTCCCGAAAGGGCTGGCGCTCCAGGCGCAGCCGGGTCAGGCGATACCATTCCTGCCGCGTGATGCGTGCGTCGCTGGCGCGCACCTCCAGGTCTTCGCGGTAACCGTGCAGGCCGCAGAACTGCCAGTGGAGCAGGCGGGTCTGCAGCTGGCGCTGGCGCAGGTAGTCCTCCAGGGAGGTGAGCAACTGTTCAAGGCCCGGCCCCAGCTCGTCCTGGTTGCGGACGCTGTAGCCCAGGGGGTAGCGGTCCTGAAAACAGCTGGGGGGATCAAAATGTACAACGGGGGCGAGCACCTCGCCCCGCAGGAGTTGCAGGAGCTCGACGAAGTCCTTGCCACAGCGGCGACCCAGGGCCGCGGGCGGCAGGTCCAGGACGGCGCCCAGCTGCGCGAGGCCGCTGCGCTGAAGGGCACTGAACTGGTCGTGAAGCGGTGCCAGCAGTTCCAGGGGTAGCGGCGCGAGGCGGGCATAAAGATCCCGGTCCCGGGCTTCACGGCTTTCGCTCACCTGGGACAGGACCCAGGCGGCGAGGGGCGTTTCGGCCACACCGGTTTCTGCACTGTAGCCGCGGCAGGCCAGGCCCTGGTGACAGCGACGAAGGATCGCCTCCTCTCCGCCAAAGAGCCGGCGGGACCCACTGATCTCGAGCATCAGGCAGTCCTCGCGAAAGCGGTACAGGTGGGGAGTCAGGCCGTAGGCCCAGCAGCTGAGGCCGTCCAGGGCGTCCTTCTCTGCGGCCCTGTCCCGCGCCAGAAATTGCAGGGAGGAGTCCCCCGCGAGCGCCCGCGCGCGGGCCGGGTCCATGCCGGGCTCCACGCCCAGGAGGGCCGCCGCCGCGTTGACGGTGTGGACGCGCTGTCCCTCGATGACCGCCAGGGCCTGGGGGCGATGTTGTGCCAGGCACTGGGCGGCCAGTTCGCTCAGGCGGAGGCAGATCCAGCGCTGCATGCCGGGATTCCATAAATACTGTATGCATATACAGTAATTGATCTGCCGGCTTCCCGCGACCTTGACTTCCGTTCCAGGGACCGATGGTCGGCGTCAGTCCATGCCGCTTTCGAGGAGGTAGGTGATGGCGGTTTTGATGACGAAGCCGAGAATGCCCATCGCCAGGGCGAGGTAGAGGATCAGGGTGCCGAATACACCGGCGTTACTTTTGCGCGCCAGGTCCCAGACGATAAAGACCATGAACAGGATGAGACCACCGACACCGATGGTCACTCCGTACTCGCTTAGCCACTGATCCGTCACGTTCCTGTTTTCCTTAAGGGGTTTCCCGGGGAAAGGAGCGCAATTGTACGTGGTCCCAGGCTCAGGGGGGCTGAGACATGGAGTCGCAGCTCAGTCCGCGACGGTGATGGTAGTGCTCAGTTCGCTGTCGGCGATGAGGGAATTGGTAACCAGGCAGCTCGCTTCTGCCTTGTGCAGCAGCTTCTCTGCCTTCTCGAGGTCCGTGCCCGCGGGAACCTGCAGCGATGCTTCCACCTTGATGGCGGTGAAGCGGGTCACTCGCTCTGCCCGATCCAGGGTGCCTGTGACATTGCATTGGAGGTCCTGCCACTCCAGCTTCGATGCCCGGGCGATGGCGCGAAACGAGAGTATGAAGCAGTCCGCCACGGCGCCCACCAGCAGGGACTCGGGAGACCACTGATCTCCGGGGCCACCGAATTCGGCGGGAGGTGCGGTGATCAGCTCCGGCAGGTTTTCTCCCTTCAGGGCAACGTGGCTGTCGCTGGTCGCCTGACCGGAAATGTAATAGTGGTGCGGAAAGGGCTCCATGGTGTGATCTCCCGGATAATCCATACACGGACCGGTGAGGTACCGGTCCAAACGGATTGCGAGCATAGCAGTCGGGGACCGGGTTCATGTTTGATGCAAATCAGGACACGGCGCGGTTGTCGTGCCGGGATTCATCCGCGGGCAGCTCCCAGAGCTGGGGCTGGTGGGGCACGTCGTCCTCCGGGGGCAGGTAAATGTTGATGTCCTGCAGGCCGCTGCGCTGCTTGAGGATATGAACCTCGCGATAGGCGCTCATCTGCAGGCGCAGGGCCGCGGGGGAGTGCTGGTGAGCGGCCTCGCGGGGGCGGAACAATACGGCCAGGGTGTTGCCCCGGGCTGCGGCCAGCTGCAGCCGACGAAGCTCGGCATAGCGGTACTCGCCGCCCAGCCAGCTGAAAACGGCGCTGCAGGTGCCGCTGCGCAGGGCCTGCTCCGTGCTCCAGAGCTGTTCTTCGCGATCCCGTGGGTGCACCAGCAGTACCTGCTGCGTGTCGATGCCGCGGGCGGCGAGCAGGGGGGCGTAGGGCGTGTACGGTGGGGTGATGAACGTCTGCCAGCGCTGCTGTTGCGAGAGGTTCTCCATGGCCGGCAGGAACAGGCCCATGGCTCCCAGGCCGGAGGCGTCGGTGAGGACCTCAATGCAGGTGCCGAGGGGCCAGCCGCCCTCGCAGAGGTGGCGGTCCAGGGCGCCGAAGCCCGTGGGCTGGTGCGGGTGGCGGTGGTGGTCGCTGTTTGCGGCGTTGCCGCCCTCCGGCGTGAGCAGGTCACCGCGCCCGCGCCAGGTGTCGCGGCGGTTCATGGCATTGTCGAGAAGCTCGGGGTCGATAAGCCCGGGGCCGATCAGTCCGGGAGCCGGGTGAGCGGAAGAGGTGGTGGTGCCGAAAAGATCCTGATGCATGACTTGCCCGCCGTTATTCAAAAGTACTGTATATAAAAACAGTAGTCCTGATTGGGCGATTCTGCAAGGGGCAGTTTGGGTAACCTGTCGCCTGATCAGACAGGTAGGGGTGTTTCCCCCCGTCCCGCCAGTCCCAGAAGCAGCAGGTCCAGCAACTCCCAGGGGTCGCCGCTGGCGTAGCCCTTGACGCTGCCATCCACGCGTCCCGCCAGGGCCAGGAGCCGGTCACAGCTCGCGGTCGTGTGGCGCTGCAGGGCCGCCTGCAGCGCTGGCTGGCGATTCTTCCAGACCCGCGCCTCCGCCAGCACCTGTCCCGGGGCCCGGCCGGCCTCCACAAGGCGG
>CAXBBA010000150.1:0-5874 GCA_963973805.1 uncultured Halieaceae bacterium
CAGCAAGCGACCCCGCCCCGATGATTATTTCAGTGACTGGAAGGAACGTGAGGCTCTGGCCGAAGACCTGATCCCCCTCGTAGGCCGCCTGGCCCGGGAGCGGAACATCAAGTGCTTCTGCTATGACCGTTCCATGGTCAACAAATCCGTGCTGGACCTGATGAAGACGCATCGCTACGTGCGTCAGGTCGAGGGGAACGAACTGTCGGAGCGCGAAACGCACCCGATCGTGCAGGCCATCAGCGGCATGAACATCGGTCCGTCCCACATCGACGTGGGTCGCCTGGCGGTGAACTTTTACGACAAGGGCCTGGGCGAGGGCAAAACCCTCGATCAATACCTGAACTCGGAGCTGGATTACCTCATCGACTCCACGCACAAGCCCCTGGACAAGCCGGTGGATGTGGTGCTGTACGGTTTCGGTCGCATCGGCCGCCTCATGGCCCGCATTCTCATCGACAAGGCGGATGGCGGCGAAGCCCTGCGTCTGCGCGCCGTGGTGGTGCGCAAGGGGAAGGCCGCGAACGATCTGGTGAAGCGCGCCAGCCTGCTCCGTCGCGACTCCGTGCATGGAGCCTTCGCCGGTACGATCCGCGTGGACGAAGAGCGCCAGAGCTTCGTTGCCAACGGCAATGAAGTGCGTGTGATCTATGCCGACTCCCCGGACAGCATCGACTACACCGAATACGGTATCGACAACGCGCTGGTGGTGGACAACACCGGGGTTTGGCGCGATGAAGAGGGTCTCTCCCAGCACCTGAAGTCAAAGGGCGTTGCCAAGGTGGTCCTGACGGCCCCGGGCAAGGGGAACCTGAAGAATATCGTGGCGGGCATCAACAGCGGTGACATCGCCGACGACGACCGCATTATTTCTGCCGCGTCCTGCACCACGAACGCCATTGTGCCGCCGCTGAAGGCGCTCGATGACGAATACGGCATCGTCCACGGTCACGTGGAGACGGTGCACGCTTTCACCAACGACCAGAACCTCATCGACAACTATCACAAGGCAGATCGCCGCGGCCGCAGTGCTCCGCTGAACATGGTGATCACGGAAACCGGTGCAGCGAAGGCCGTATCCAAGGTGTTGCCGCAGCTCGACGGCAAGCTCACGGGCAATGCCATCCGGGTGCCGACGCCGAATGTCTCCATGGCGATTCTGAATCTGACGCTCCGCGAGGAGACTGACCGGGAGCGCCTGAACGAATACATGCGCAATATGGCGCTGCACTCCAGCATGCGCCGGCAGATCGACTTCTCCAATTCGCCGGAAGTGGTTTCCACGGACTTTGTCGGTTCCCGAACCGCCTGTGTGCTGGATGCCCAGGCCACCATCGTCAATGGCAATCAGGCCGTCGTGTACCTGTGGTACGACAACGAGTTCGGCTATAGCTGCCAGGTGTATCGCATTCTCGAGCGCATGGCTGGCGTCAATTACCTGGTGTACCCGGCCAATACCTGAGTTTTCGCAGGCGGGGCAGCCACTTGGGGGCGTTATCTAGATCTTTGGTCTAGTAGCACCAAGGGCTGCACCTTGGCTATAATGCGCGCGATTCAGAAACGGTCCTTCGGGGGTGCGAAGGGGGCCGGGTCGGCCGCAAGGCGAAAACGCTGCCGTTCGACGCATTTCGGCCGGTTTTAGCGCTGATTTCCCCCGACTTCTTCGTCGCAAGAGGCGAAGCGCAGGTGGAGAGAGCCTTTCCAGCTCCCTTCGCAACAATGACAGTTACGATCCAGGCGGATTACATGATCAAGATTTCCCGGGGGCTGAATATCCCCCTTGACGGTGCGCCCTCGCAGCAGATCGAGGATGCACCGGCGGCGCGTGCCGTGGCGATACTCGGTCACGACTATGTTGGCATGAAACCTACCATGGAGGTGCAAGTCGGGGACCGCGTTCGCTGCGGAGACCTGCTCTTTACCTGCAAGAAGACCGAAGGAGTGCGCTACACAGCGCCGGCCTCGGGCACGGTTTCTGCGATCAATCGCGGCGCCCGGCGGGTGTTGCAATCGGTGGTTATCGACATCGATGGCGATGACGCCGCGGATTTCGGTGCATTGGACGCCGATGCGGCACGGGCTCTGGGAGCGGATGCGGTGCGGGAGCGCCTGGTGCAGTCCGGTCAGTGGACCGCGCTGCGCACACGGCCCTTCAGCAAGGTGCCGGCGCTCGATCATCAGCCCGCGGCGATTTTCGTCACGGCGATGGACACGCAGCCCCTCGCTGCGGACCCTGCCGTGGTGATAAACGAGCAGCGCGAGGCCTTCAGCCTGGGCCTGGACCTCCTGGCGGGGCAGACGGCGGGTCCGCTGTTCGTTTGCAGTGCCCCTGGCGCCGATGTGCCCGGCGGCAGCGCGGGCAATATCCAGCGCGACGAGTTCGCCGGCCCGCACCCCGCGGGTCTGGCCGGAACCCACGTCCATTATCTGTTCGGTGCCGCAGCGGAGCGCTCCGTCTGGACGGTTGGTTACCAGGACGTGATCGCCATTGGCCGCCTGTTCCTCGATGGCCGCCTGTGGACCGAGCGAGTCATCGCTCTGGCCGGCCCTCAGGTCGAACGTCCGCGCCTGCTGCGCACGCGCCTGGGTGCGGACCTCGAGGCGCTGTGCGCCGGTGAGCTTCGCAACGGTGAAAACCGCATTATTTCCGGCTCCGTACTCGGGGGACGCAAGGTGGCCGGCGCTACGGCCTACCTGGGGCGCTATCACCTGCAGGTGAGCGTTCTGGCAGAAGGACGAGACCGCGAGTTCATGCATTACATGCGCGCCGGTGCGCACAAACACTCCAGCACCGGGGTGTTCCTGAGCAACTGGTTCGGTCTCAAGCCCCTGGCGATGACGACCACCACCAACGGCAGCGAGCGCGCCATGGTGCCCGTGGGCAGCTACGAGCGCGTGATGCCTATGGATGTGCTGCCGACGCAGCTGTTGCGCGCGCTTATCGTGGGCGACACCGAGACGGCCCAGGCTCTGGGTTGTCTGGAACTGGACGAGGAAGATCTGGCGCTGTGCACCTACGTGTGCCCCGGCAAGTATGAATACGGGCCTATCCTGCGGGATAACCTCACACGCATCGAGAAGGAGGGCTGATCGTGGCACTTCGCAAGCTGCTGGACAGCGCAGAGCATCATTTCCAGGACGGAGGTCGCTTGCAGGCTCTCTATCCTCTGTATGAGGCCGTAGATACGATCTTCTATCGCCCGGCGACCGTCACCCGCAACACCGCTCACGTTCGCGACGGCGTGGACCTCAAGCGCATCATGATCACCGTATGGCTGGCCGCGTTTCCCGCCATGTTCTACGGCATGTACAACCTGGGCTTCCAGGCCAACGAAATCTTTGCCGTCACCGGCGGCAGCGTCGAAGGCTGGCGCGGGTCGCTGATCGAGGCCTTCGGTGGCTACGACGCCGCGAACTGGTGGCACAACCTGTGGTTCGGGGCGCTGTATTTCGTGCCCATCTACATGGTGACCTTCCTCGTAGGCGGCTTCTGGGAAGTGCTGTTCGCGATCAAGCGTGGCCACGAGGTGAACGAAGGCTTCTTCGTCACGTCGATCCTCTTTGCCCTGGTCTGTCCTCCGGACCTGCCCCTCTGGCAGGCCGCGCTGATCGGCAAGGAAGTGTTCGGCGGCACCGGCAAGAACTTCCTCAACCCCGCATTGACCGGCCGCGCATTCCTGTACTTTGCGTACCCGGCGCAGCTCTCCGGTGACGCGGTGTGGACCGCAGTGGACGGCTACAGCGGTGCCACCCCCCTGGGCGTCGTTGCCGCAGACGGTATGAACGCCCTCACGGCGCAGTACACCTGGATGGACGCTTTCATCGGGTCCATTCCCGGGTCCATCGGCGAGACTTCAACGCTGATGGTCGCCATCGGCGGCGCCATCCTGCTGCTGACCCGCGTCGCCTCCTGGCGCGTGGTGGCCGGTGTGTTCGTCGGCATGTTCCTGTTCTCGTCCCTGCTCAATCTCGTGGGCTCCGAGAGCAACCCGGCCTTCGCCATGCCCTGGTACTGGCACCTGGTGGTGGGGGGCTTCGCCTTCGGCATGTTCTTTATGGCTACGGATCCCGTATCCGCGGCGATGACCAACAGGGGGCGCTGGGCCTACGGCATCCTCATCGGCGTGATGACCGTGCTGATCCGGGTCATCAACCCCGCGTTCCCCGAGGGCATCATGCTGGCGATCCTCTTCGCCAACCTGTTTGCTCCCCTGTTTGATTACTTCGTCGTGCAGTCCAACATCAAGAGGAGGCTCACTCGTGTCCAGTAATGACAGTATCGGCAAAATCCTCAAGGTTGCCTTTGCGCTGTGCATCGTGTGCTCCGTCATCGTCTCGACGGCAGCGGTGATGCTCAAGCCCCAGCAGGAGGCGAACAAGACCCTGGACCGCAAGCGCAATATCCTCCAGGCCGCCGGCATGCTCGAGCCCGGTGTCGGCGTCGACGAGCAGTTTTCGGTGATCGAAGAGCGCTATGTGGATCTGCGCTCAGGACAGTTCACGGATGATGTCCCCGCAGGCTACGACCAGCGTGCCGCGTCCAAGGACCCCAGCCTTTCCCGGGATGTGGCCACGGACGAAGACATCGCCAAGGTCGGGCGCCAGGCGAACATTGCCCAGGTCTATCTCGTGCGCGGTGACGATGGCGGTTATGACAAGATCATCCTGCCGGTGCGGGGCTACGGTCTGTGGTCCACGCTCTATGGTTTCCTCGCCCTCGAGTCTGACGCCAACACGGTGGCCGGCCTGGGCATCTACGAGCACGGTGAGACCCCCGGCCTGGGCGGAGAGGTGGACAATCCTCGCTGGAAAGGCCTCTGGCCCGGCAAAAAAGTCTATCGCGATGGTGAAGTGGAACTGCACCTGCTCAAGGGCTCCGTGGACCAGAGCAGTGCCAATGCCCCCTGGCAGGTCGACGGCCTGTCCGGTGCAACGCTCACCAGCCGTGGTGTGACCAACCTTATTTCATTCTGGATGGGTGAAGACGGCTTCGCGCCGTTCCTGACCAACCTGCGCAACGGAGACGCCTGATCATGGATGCCGTAAAGGACACCCTGACCGCCCCGATCTTCAAGAACAACCCCATCGCGCTGCAGATCCTGGGAATCTGCTCCGCGCTGGCTGTGACCTCGTCCCTGAAGGTCACGCTGGTGATGTGTATTGCACTCACATCGGTGACGGCGTTCTCGAACCTCTTTATCTCGCTGATTCGGGCCCATATCCCCAGCAGCATCCGCATCATCGTGCAGATGACGATCATCGCTTCCCTGGTGATCCTGGTGGACGAAGTCCTCAAGGCCGTGGCCTACGACATCAGCAAGCAGCTGTCGGTCTTCGTCGGTCTGATCATCACCAACTGCATCGTGATGGGACGCGCAGAAGCCTTCGCCATGAAGAATCCGCCGGTGGAGAGTTTCTTCGACGGTATCGGCAACGGCCTCGGCTACTCCGTGGTGCTGATCTTTGTCGCGGTGATCCGCGAACTCTTCGGGGCGGGCAAGCTCATGGGCTTCGAAATCCTTCCCCTGGTGACCGAGGGTGGCTGGTACAACCCCAACGGCCTGCTGTTGCTGCCGCCGAGTGCTTTCTTCCTCATCGGCATGTTCATCTGGATTCTGCGAGCGTGGGATGCCAAGCAGGTGGAAGAGCCTGATTTCCGCATCGCGAAACACACCGTTGCGGAGGAGGGCGCGTAATGGAGTACTACCTCGGCCTGTTCGTACGGGCAATTTTCATCGAGAACATGGCCCTGTCCGTGTTCCTCGGCATGTGTACATTCCTTGCGGTATCCAAGAAGGTCAGCGCGGCCATCGGCCTTGGCATCGCCGTGGTGGTGGTACTGACCATCACCGTGCCGGTGAACAACCTGATCTA
>CAXBBA010000151.1:0-5863 GCA_963973805.1 uncultured Halieaceae bacterium
CTACCCCGACCGCGCCGCGCTCAAGGCCCAGATAGCGGACCCCCGCGAACGCAACCCGAACACGGTGATGCCTCCCTACGGCGCCCACGGCATTCTCACGGACCGCGAGCTGGAGCTTGTGGTTGATTACATTCATTCCCTTTAGACGCAACCGAAGTAACAGGAGTACCCCATGACGGGATTACGGACACGACGCCGCTTCGCACAGGCCATGCTGGTGCTGGCGGCAATGGCGAGCACGCCCCTGCGCGTATTCGCTCGCAACCGGGAAGCCTTCGAGGCCGAGAAGCCCGACGCGGCCCTGGGAGCCCTCTTCGGCGACAAGCCCATGGAGGTCTCCGACGCTTTTGAATTCAAGGTGCCGGAGATCGCCGAGGATGGCTCCATCGTCCCGGTCACCGTCAGCACCGATATGGAGGGCGTGAAGTCCATCAGTCTGCTGGTCGATGCCAACCCCAACCCCCTCTCGGCGCGCTTCAACTTCATGCCCGGCGCGGTGCCCCAATTCAAGACGCGCATCAAGATGGGCGAGAGCTCCGATGTGCGGGCGGTGATCGAGACCCAGGACAAGCTGTACGTGTCCACCAAGAACGTCAAGGTCACCCTTGGCGGTTGCGGCGGCTGAAGCGAGGAGAGTAGAACGATGGATATCAAACCCCCGAAAATTCGCGGTCGCCTGAAAGGCGACACCGCCTCGATCAAGTGCCTCATGCCCCACCCCATGGAGACGGGCGTGCGCAAGGATCTGGATGGCAAGCCCATCCCGGCGCATTACATCGAGACCGTGACCTGCACCCGCAACGGCACCGTGTTCATGACCGCCGACTGGGGGCCGTCGGTCTCCAAGGACCCCTACCTCGGATTTGAGGTCCGGGGCGCCAGCGCCGGTGATGTGATCGGAGTCGCCTGGACCGACAACCTGGGCAACAGTTCCTCCAGCGAACTGACCCTCAAGGGCAAGAAGTAAGACCATGGTCTTCCCGGTGTGGAGATGGCTGGCACTGAGCGGCGCTATCGCTCTGGCGGTGCAGGTGCAGGCGGGGCCCGAGGACGACCTCGCCGCGCTGCGGAACTTCTACGAACAGCGCTTCCCCGATGTTGCCCTGGAGGAGCATATCGACGGTGCCTATGCGCTGGACGAGGGCAAGCGCGAGCAGTGGCTCGAGATGGAGGATTTTCCTCCCTACGAGATCGCCATCGATGAGGGTGCGGAGCTGTTCGATACGCCCCTGGCCGACGGCAGCAGCTACAGCGACTGCCTGGGCTCCGATGCGCTCGTGGTGAAGCAGAACTATCCCTACTTCGACGAGGCCTCGGGGCAGGTGATGACCCTGGAACTGGCGATCAACGAATGTCGCGTCGCCGCCGGCGACCCCGCCTGGGACTACCTCGGTCCCGAGATGAATGCGCTCGTGGCCTTCATCGCCTACGAGTCCCGGGATGAAGAGGTTGCCGTCGCCGTTCCCGACGACCCCCGGGCCCTCGCCGCGTACGAAGATGGCAAGGCTTTCTACTACACGCGTCGCGGACAGCTGAACTTCGCCTGCAGCCATTGCCACGTGAACATGGCGGGCAACATGCTGCGGGCCGAGCGCCTGAGTGCCACCCTGGGCCATGCCACGCACTGGCCCGTGTATCGCCTGAAGTGGAAGGAGGTGGGTCCGCTGCACCGGCGATTTATGGAGTGCAATTCCCAGGTGCGCGGCGTTCCCCTGGAGCCCCAGAGCGAGTCCTACCGCAACCTGGAGTACTTCCTGACCTATATGAGCAACGGACTGGTCCTGAACGGGCCGGCCACGCGCAAGTGAATCGCGGGGACGACGGATGAAACGGCAATGGTTGGTTCTGGGTATGTGGGGCGCTCTGGTGGCGCCACCGGGCGCATGGGCTGGCGCGCCGGCGGCCGATGTCGCCGAGATCGAGGCGCTCCTGACCCGCGCCCAGGCAGCGTATGAACAGGCCCTGGCACTGGAGCACGGTTGGGCGGTAACGGAGCCGTTGATGGAGCAGGCCCGCCAGGCGCTGGCGGGCGGTGATCCCGACGCTGCGCGGGAACTGGCAGCGCGGGCCCTGCTGACCGCAGAGAAATCCGTTGAGCAGGCGCAGACCGAAGCCGAGGCCTGGAAGGGTCGCGTGCTTGGGTCCTGAACCCATCTCCCTAGTCTTCGAGGGCAAGGCATGAACCGGCGTGAATTCATTCAGTTGTTGATGCAGGCTGCGGCCGTGACCGGTACCGGCGTGTTTGCGGGCGGCGTCCACGCCAGTGGCCGGGCCCTCTATGATCTGCCGGCCTTTGGCAGCGCCCGCCTGCTGCACATGACCGACTCCCACGCGCAGCTACTGCCGATTCACTTCCGCGAGCCGAATGTAAACATCGGCCTGGGTGACGCGCTGGGACGCTGGCCCCACGTGGTGGGTCGCAACCTGCTCGCCGAGCTGGGTGAGGTCAGTGCCCGGGAAGCCCATGCGCTCACCTATCTGGATTTCACCCAGGCGGCGGAGAAGTTCGGTCGGGTGGGCGGCTTTGCTCACCTGAAAACCCTGGTGGACCGCATGCGCGCAGACGTGCCCGACGGTGCCAGCCTGCTGCTGGACGGCGGCGATACCTGGCAGGGGTCGGGCACGGCGCTATGGTCCCGGGGCCGGGACATGGTCGAGGCGACCAACCTCCTGGGCGTCGACATCATGACCGGGCACTGGGAGTTCACCTATCGCGAAGACGAAATCCTCGCCAACGTCGAGGCCTTCAACGGTGAGTTCGTGGCGCAGAATACCTATGCCACCGAGGATGCGCTGTTCGATGGAGTTCCCGTCTACGACGAAGACAGCGGCCACGTGTTCAAGCCCTACACGATGCGGGAGCTCAACGGCCATCGCATCGCCGTGATCGGCCAGGCCTTTCCCTACACACCGATCGCCAATCCCAGGCGCTTCATTCCCAACTGGACCTTCGGTATTCGCGAAGACGAGCTCGCGGAGCTTGTCGAACAGATTCGCGAAGATGAAGACCCCGCGGCCGTGGTGTTGCTGTCCCACAACGGCATGGATGTGGACCTGAAACTGGCGGGGCGCGTCCCCGGCATCGACTTCATTCTGGGCGGGCACACCCACGATGGCATGCCCCGGCCCATCGAGGTCGAGAACAGCGGTGGTCGTACCGTGGTGACCAATGCCGGCAGCAACGGCAAGTTCCTGGCGGTGCTGGATCTGGACTTTGGCAATGGCCGCCTCCGGGACTACCGCTACCGCCTGCTGCCCGTGTTCTCGCAACTGCTGCCACCGAACGCCGCGATGCAGGCGCACATCGACGCGGTGCGGGCACCCCATCGCGAGGTGCTGGAGGAAGAGCTGGCGGTGGCGGATTCCCTGCTGTACCGGCGGGGCAACTTCAATGGCAGCTTCGATCAGCTCATCGTCGATGCCCTGCGGGAGGAGCTGGATGCGCAGATCGCCCTGTCGCCGGGCTTCCGTTGGGGCACCACGGTCACACCGGGCGAGGCGATCACCATGGACCGCCTTCTCGATCAGACCTGCATGACCTACCCCGAAACCTATGTGCGCGAGATGAGCGGCGCGGATCTGCGCAACGTGCTCGAGAGCGTTGCGGACAATCTGTTCAATGCCGACCCCTACTTCCAGCAGGGCGGTGACATGGTGCGCACCGGTGGCTTCAGCTACCGCCTGGATCCCACCGCGGCCATGGGCGCGCGGGTGTCCCAGATGACCCTGGCGGGGGGCAAGGCCATGGACGACAACGCCAGCTACAAGGTCGCGGGCTGGGCCACGGTGGCCTCCCGCTCCCCCGGCGAGCCGGTCTGGGAAGTGGTGGCGCGCTACCTGCGGGGGCGCAAATCCGTGCGCATCGAGCGTCTTGAGTCCCCGGCGCTGATCAATGTGAAGGGCAATCCGGGCATCGCGGATTATCGCGGCCACCTGGCCTGAGGCGTCCCCGGCGCAAGCTCCGGGGGCAGTCATTCAGGGCTTGTTCCCCGTGGCCGCTGCTTACCAGGTCAGGGTCGCCGCAATGATCTGCTCCAGCAGCTGGTGAATCGCGGCGTAATCCGGCTGCTCCAGGTCCGGCGAGCGAATCGCCAGGTACACGGTGTCGGGGGCTTCGCGCAGCGTGTAGATTGAGATGCTGTAGGGGCAGAGCGTGATGTTGTGGGGATTGCGCACCGTCAGTTCGTAGGTGAGGTCCGCCTTGCAGAAGAGCAGGGACTGGGCGTTGTCGTAGACCTGGACTTCGGCGCCGGTGGCATCCGCGGTGCGGCGAAGCATGCTGGCCAGGTGTGCCGTATAGGAGATCACCAGGCCTTCATCCTCGATGGCGCCGATCAAGTCGTCGCGCACGTTGTGGTACAGGCCCTGGGTGCTGTAGACCCAGGACGAGCCAATGATCTCGGGCTTTGGCAGCGCCTGGGCCTGCACTGGTCCGGCAAGTAGAAGCAACGCGAGTCCGGACAGGGCCAGGCCACTGCGCGAGAGGACCTGAAGGCCGCGAATTGTTCGCGAAACACATGCTGGAAGTTGGCGCATGACGGGCAGAGCTCCTGCAGACTACAGGCGCTGATTCTAGCGCGACGGCGCCTCGGGCGTCGCGGATAGATGGATTGATTGGCGAGGGGGCACCGTATCAACGATACTGCCACCGTCTGCCGGCCAGGGGTCGGCTGTGTTTTTGGGGGCCGTGAGAACGGGAGTGTCCCCTCGTGATCGGGAGTAGAAACTATGTTGCGTCGTACCGTGCCTATTGTATTGCTGGCGGGTGTCTTCAGTGTCGGGGTCGCCGCGGTGGAGCCCGAGCTGGGTCCCGTTGTGCCCAGCTACGGCCCCGTGATGGCGCCGCCACCGGGGTCCTACAATCTCGATCCGGATGCGCACTACAAGGTGTCCATGGATGTGATGAACGTTGCAGAGTTTCCCGGGGATAAAAACCGTCACCTCGAATCGGCGGCGCGCTTCCTGAACATGCATGCGCGCAACGGCATTCCCGCCGATAACATCGAATTCGCCATCATCGTGCACGGCGCTGCCGCCCGGGACTTGCTCACGGACGAGGCCTATGAGGCCCGCTATCACGAGGAGAACCCCAACACGGGGCTGCTCAAGGAACTCAATGGCGCCGGTGTGGCGATTTACCTCTGCAGCCAGACCGCCGCGTTTCGGGGCATGGCGCCAGAGGAGTTCAGTCCCACAGTGACCATGTCGCTGTCGGCCATGACCGCGCATGTGCGTCTGCAGCAGGAAGGCTACACGCTCATTCCCTTCTAGGGTCCCGGTTATGGGCTTTGCCCCCGGGCGCCGCGGGTCAGGGAGCCGAGGCGGGGGGCAGGGCGACGTGCAGGTCGTCGGCCACGAATTGCCAGTAGTGGGCGGTCTCGAGCGTGAGCCGACTGATGCCCAGGTAGTCCGTCTGCAGGTAGATCGGGTGGAGGTGGCTGAGGGACAGGCGTTCCTCGCCCACCTGCTCGTCACCGCGCCAGGCGCGCACGATGAGTTCCTCACCTTCGGCGTTATGCCAGGCCACGCTGAAGTAGCCGCCGAGAAAATCAAAGCGTGAACCCGGTTCCGCCGCACTGATCGTGACGGGGTGGCCGGAGCTGTTATACGCCACCTTTGCCCCGCTCATGAGCCCGTTCACGTACCCCGGCCCCTTGTAGAACTGATTGTCCACGGCCAGCAGGTAGTCCCAGGCAAGGCCCCCATATCCCCTGGGCAGCTTTTCGATAAAGGAGCGATCCACGTCATCGAAGTCCACCGTGATGCGGGGACGGGCGCGTTTGTCCCGGGGCTCCGTCAGCGGCACCAGGGGCGCTGCAAGCATCACCGGCGCGTAGGCGATGGTGACTTCCCGCTGTACGGC
>CAXBBA010000152.1:0-5844 GCA_963973805.1 uncultured Halieaceae bacterium
ATAACACCCTGGCCCTGGGGGCCGAGGTGATCAGCTACGACCGCTACAGCGAGGACCGGGAAGCGATCGCCCGGGACCTCGTCGCCCGCGACGGCGGGGTGCTTGTCCCGTCCTACGATGACCCCTTTATCATCGCCGGCCAGGGCACCGCCGGCCTCGAGATTATGGCTGACGCCCAGGCGCGGGGTGAGGACCTCGACGCTCTGCTGGTGTGCTGCGGGGGCGGTGGGCTCACCGCCGGTTGTGTGCTGGCGGCGCAGCGCCTCAGCCCCGGCACCGCGGTGTATGCGGTGGAGCCCGAGGGCTACGACGACCACGCCCGTTCCCTGGCATCCGGGCAGCGGGAGACCGTCGATGCCTCGCGCCCTTCGCTGTGTGACGCACTGCTGACACCGTCTCCGGGACGCATGACCTTTGCCATCAACGAGCCGCACCTCGCCGGTGTGTTGGTGACTAGTGATGCCGAGGTGCGCGCCGCCATGCGTTTTGCCTTTCGGGAACTGAAACTGGTGGTGGAGCCCGGTGGCGCAGTGGCCCTTGCCGCGCTTCTCGCCGGCAAGGTGCCGGAGCAGCACCGGCGCGTCGCCGTGATGCTCAGCGGAGGCAACGTGGATCCCGCACTCTTTGCGGAGGTGGTGGGATCGTGAGTATCAGCACCTTTGACCTGTTCAAGGTGGGCATCGGCCCGTCGAGCAGCCATACCGTTGGTCCCATGGTGGCGGCGCTGCGCTTTGTGCAGGGACTGGAGAGCGATGGCCTGCTGGCGCAGGTCGGTCGGGTACAGGCGGAGCTCTATGGTTCCCTGGGCGCCACCGGCGCGGGTCACGGCTCTCCCAAGGCCATCATCCTCGGGCTGGAGGGGGAGCGTCCGGACCACGTCGACGTGGAGTCCATCGAAGGCCGCGTTGCCCGCGTGCGCGAGGAGGGGGTGCTGAGCCTGGGGGGACATCAGCGCATCGGTTTCAGCTATCGCGATGACCTGGTCATGCATCGCAGCGAATCCCTGGAGCACCACGCAAATGGTATGCGCTTCTCCGCCTTCGATGCTGGCGGCAAAGTGCTGGCCCGCCAGGTCTTCTACTCCGTGGGCGGGGGCTTTGTCATCGATGAAGCCACGGCGGGAGCGGAGAATCCCATCGTGGAGGACGCCACGCCGGTGCCCTATCCCTTCAGCACGGCCCAGGAGTTGCTTGGCCAGTGCCGCGAGCACGGCCTGTCGATCAGCGGCCTGATGATGGCGAATGAGAGAGCCTGGCGGCCGGAAGCGGAGATCCGGCGTGAACTGCTGGCCCTGTGGTCCGTGATGGATGTCTGCATCGAGCGTGGATGCCGCAACGAGGGCATCATGCCCGGCGGTCTCAAGGTGCGTCGGCGTGCGCCCCAGTTACATCGCCAGCTGAAGGGAAACGCGAACCCCCTGGGGGATGCCTCCCTGAACACCATGGACTGGGTGACGCTGTACGCGCTGGCGGTGAACGAGGAGAACGCCGCCGGTGGACGCGTGGTCACCGCACCGACCAATGGCGCGGCGGGGATTATTCCCGCGGTGCTCAAGTACTACCTGCGGCACTGTGACGGCGCGGGGGAGGATGACATCTGCCGCTTTCTGTTGACGGCGGGAGCCATCGGCATTCTCTACAAGATCAATGCCTCGATCTCCGGTGCCGAGGTGGGCTGTCAGGGGGAGGTGGGGTCCGCCTGTTCCATGGCCGCGGGTGCGCTGGCCGACGCGTTGGGGGGCACTCCGGCGCAGGTGGAGAATGCGGCGGAGATCGCCATGGAACACAACCTCGGGCTTACCTGTGATCCCATCGGCGGTCTCGTTCAGGTACCCTGCATCGAGCGGAACGCGATGGGCGCCATCAAGGCGATTTCGGCGGCGCGCATGGCCCTGCGTGGCTCCGGGGAACACTACGTTTCCCTCGACCAGGTGATCCGGACCATGCGCGAGACGGGCCGCGACATGCAGGACAAATACAAGGAAACCGCTCGCGGCGGGCTCGCAGTGCACGTGCTGGAAATGCCCGTCAGCGTCGTAGAGTGTTGAGACAGGATTCACTATGAGAAAACTAGTTGTGGCAGCGGCGCTTGTCGTTGCGCTGGCCTTTGGGGTTCGCGCCGTCGTGCCGGGAATGATCGAAGACTCGATGAATCAGGTGCTGCCCCATGAATCGGTGGTGATCAGCGAGCCGGCGGCCGCACTGCACGAAACCCTGGTGGTCGGGGACCTGCACGCCGACAGCACGTTGTGGGCTCGGGATCTGCGTCAGGAAGGGGGGCGCGGGCATGTGGACCTGCCGCGCCTGCGCCGGGGCAACGTCGCCCTGCAGTCCTTCACCTTCGTTACGCGGACTCCGGCCGGTATGAACTACGAGAGTAATTCGGCGGACGCCCGGGACAACATCACGCTGCTGGCGGTGGCCCAGGGCTGGCCCCCGCGGACCTGGTCCAGCCTCACGGAACGGGCGGTCTACCAGGCGCAAAAACTCACGGCTATCGAAACGGCGTACCCCGGGGAGCTGCGTATTCTGCGGAACCGCGACGATGTGATCGAACTGATGCAGGCGCGAACGGCGGGGGCCGAGACCGTCGGTGCCCTGCTGGGCATTGAAGGTGCCCACGCTCTGGATGACGACCTGAACAATATAGATCGTCTCGAAGCCGCAGGCGTGCGCATGTACGGCCTCCACCATTTCTTCGACAATGCGCTGGGAGGTTCCCTCCACGGCGCAGGTGGCCTCGGCCTGTCCGCCTTTGGCAAGGACGTGGTGCGCGAGCTGGATCGTCGGGGCCTGATCATCGACGTGGCCCACTCGTCACCGGAGAGCGTGCGCGATGTGCTGGAACTCACCGATATGCCGCTCATCGTCAGTCACACAGGCTTCCAGGGGCAGTGCGCCACCCCGCGCAACATTCCCGATGAGCTCATGCGCGCCCTGGCGGCGCGGGACAGCCTCATCGGCGTCGGCTACTGGGACGCCGCGGTCTGCGACGTGAGCGTCGAGGGCATCGTCGCCGCAATCCGCTATGGCATTGACCTGGTGGGTGTGGAGCACGTGGCTCTGGGTTCGGATTACGATGGATCCACCACCGTTCCCATCGACGCGTCGGAGCTGGCGCAGCTGACCCAGGAGATGCTTCGCCAGGGGTTCAGCGAGACGGAGATTCGCGCTGTCATGGGCGAAAACATGCGCCGCTTCCTCGCCACGAACCTGCCGGCGGCCTCCTAGGTCCGACTGTTATCTGAGGGCAATTTTTGCGGGCGCTGTCGCCATGGCCAGCGCTCCGTGGTCCATGCACAATTGGTTTTTTCCGCCCGCAAAATCACAACGCCTGTAACGACTCAACCGCTTACGCAAGGAGCACACAATGGCTGGCAACGAAGTACTGACGGAGCAACGCGACGGCGTTCTCATCATCACCCTGAACCGACCCGAGGCGAAGAATGCGGCGAACCGCGCCCTCGCTGTAGGCGTGGCGGCTGCCATCGATGAACTCGAAAGCAACGATGATCTCCGCGTCGCGATTCTTACCGGCGCCGGTGGGACTTTCTGCTCCGGAATGGATCTCAAGGCCTTCGTTACCGGCGAGACGCCCTCGGTAAAAGGCCGGGGCTTTGCCGGGCTGACGGAGTACCGCTCCAGCAAGCCGATTATCGCTGCCGTAGAGGGTTACGCGCTCGCCGGTGGTTTTGAGCTGGCTATCAGCTGTGACCTCGTGGTGGCCGCCGATTCCAGCAAGTTCGGTATTCCCGAGGTGAAGCGCGGTCTCGCGGCCGCCGCCGGGGGACTGGTGAAACTGCCCAAGCAGATTTCCTCGCGCGTAGCGATGGAGCTGGCGCTCACCGGTGAGTTTATCAGTGCCCAGCGCGCCTACGAACTCGGCCTGATCAATCGCGTCTGTGAATCTGGTTCTGCACTGGACGGCGCTCTGGAATACGCGGCCAAAATCGCGGCGAATGGTCCCCTGGCCGTGGCGGCAAGCCTGCAGGTGGTGGCCAACGCCCAGGATTGGCACAGCTCTGAGGCGTTCGCGAAGCAGCAGGAGATCGTGGGGCCGGTGTTCACGAGCGAAGACGCCATCGAGGGGGCAACCGCATTCGCGGAGAAACGCGCCCCGAACTGGAAAGGCCGATAGGGAGTAGCAACATATGTCTGAAGCCTGGATTATCGACGCCTGTCGCACCCCCCGGGGTATCGGCAAAAAAGGCAAGGGAGCGCTGGCTCATCTGCATCCCCAGCACCTGGGCTCAACGGTGCTGGGGGCGCTGGCACAGCGCAATGAACTGGACACCGCCGAGGTGGACGATATCGTATTCGGCACGAGCTGGCAGCGAGGCTCCCAGGGTGGTGATCTTGCACGTATGGCTGCGCTGGATGCGGGTTACGACATCAAGGCATCCGGTGTGACTCTGGACCGCTTCTGCGGTTCCGGTATCACCGCCGTGAATATCGCCGCCGCATCGATCATGAGTGGGATGGAGGACCTGGTGATTGCCGGCGGTTGCGAGATGATGTCGCTGTACGGCTCCGACCCCTCCCAGTCCCCTTTCATGGACAACGACAATCTGCATCTGCGCGAGCTTCACCCACAGCCGCACCAGGGTGTATGTGCCGATGCGATCGCCACCATCGAGAATATCCCCCGGGAAGCTCTTGATGCCCTGGCCTACGAATCTCAGCAACGCGCTGCGGCCGCCATCGCCGGTGGCCACTTTGATCGATCCCTGGTCCCGGTGGCCAATCCCGACGGCTCCATCGCGCTGGATCGCGAGGAGTTCCCCCGGCCCGAGACGACTCTGGAAGGGCTTGGGGAACTGAAGGCTTCCTTCGAAGCGGTGGCAGATTACCCCCTGAACGAGGAGGGGACGACGTACCGTAAGCTGGTGGCCCAGGTGTATCCGGACCTTGTGATCAGTCATGTGCACCATGCGGGTAACAGCTCTGGCGTGGTGGACGGTGCGGCGGCGCTGCTGCTCGCGTCTCCGGCCTATGCCAAAGCCCATGGCTTCAAGCCGCGAGCCCGCATCGTGGCGATGGCCAACATGGGCGATTCGCCCACGCTGATGCTCAATGCGCCGGTACCGGCGGCGAAGAAGGTTCTTGCCAAAGCCGGTCTGACGGTCGACGACATCGATCTTTTCGAGATCAACGAAGCCTTTGCCGTCGTGGCCGAGAAGTTCATCCGCGACCTGGACCTCGATCGGGATAAGGTGAATGTGAACGGTGGGGCCATGGCCCTGGGGCACCCCATCGGTGCGACGGGCTCCGTTCTCATTGGTACGGTGCTGGACGAGCTGGAACGCCGTGGTGGGCGCTACGGTCTTGTCACCATGTGTGCGGCGGGGGGGATGGCCCCGGCAATCATCATTGAGCGCATGGACGGCTAAGTCGTTTCCCCGTGAGAAATGCGGTGGCGGACGCGCTATGCTCTGCCACCGCACATTCTCAGATTGACGGGATTTCCCATGCAGCAGCGCGCCACCGCTTTCATCCTTCTTCTGGCAGTTTTGTTCCCCTCCACGCCGACCTTCGCGGGTCTCTTCGATGATCTTCAGTACCGGAACGTCGGTCCCAGCCGGGGCGGGCGTGTCACTGCCGTCGCAGGAACGGTGCAGGAATCCGGCACCTTCTATCTCGGAGCCTCTGGTGGTGGCTTGTGGAAATCCACGGATTATGGCCAAAGCTGGGCCAATGTGTCCGATGGATTTTTCGCGTCCCCCTCCATCGGTGACATCGCGGTCTCCCAATCCGACCCGAATATTCTTTACGTTGCCACGGGTTCGGACGGCCTGCGCTCCAACGTCATTGGCGGCAAGGGGGTCTATCGTTCCGCCGATGGAGG
>CAXBBA010000153.1:0-5839 GCA_963973805.1 uncultured Halieaceae bacterium
TATTCGTTGAGGGAATCGTCCATGCGCGCCATGGTGGCCTCGAGCTCATCAACCCAACTACGCAGCACTGCGGTCCCCACCGCCTCCCGATCGCTGACCAGAAGCCCGGCCTCGGCCGCACGAGGTTGGGGAGAAAGCTCATCGCCGGTGAGCAACTGTGCCAACCACCCCTGGCGCTCCAGCCGTTCGAACTCCGCCACTTCCGGCATGCGCGCCTTGCCCGGCTCCGGGGACGGCAAGCTGGCCGTGCTCGACGGCAGGCTGGATACCGGCGCCTCGGCAACACCACTCACCGCCAGCAGAAACCAGCCATAGGCCTCCCGCAGGTGCAGGCGCACCGCGGGGTAGAACGCACCGTGCAGCTGCGCTTCGGGGATGGGCTCGCTGCGGGACCGATCCCAGGCCGCCAACAGCAAGCGCGCCCGGTACAGGGATTGGTTGGCGGCACCGCGGGTGCGAGGCAAGGCCTACTCCTTCCCGCTATCCGCGGCGGGTGCTTTCGCCGCCGCCTTCTTGCGCGGAGCCTTCCTGGCTGCCTTCTTCGGCGCTTTTTTGGCGGGCTTCTTCTTCGCCGGTGCCTGCACCTGCCAACGCCCGCCCTCGTGGAATGCCTTCCAGCCCGTAGCCTTGCCATCGACCTCGGTCATCACGTACTGCTCCTTGGTCTTGCGGCTGTAGCGAATCTGCGTGGGGTTGCCCTCGTCATCCTCCACCGGCGCATCGAACAGGAACGTGTACTTGGGGTCGATTTCATCGCGGTGGGGAAGAATCTCCCGCACCAGCGGTGCCCGGGTCTCGCGGTGCTTGGGAAACTGGCTCGCGGCCAGGAACAGCCCCGCCGCGCCGTCGCGGAGCACGTAGCTGTCCTCTACCTTCTCGCAGGCGAGTTCGGGCATGGGCACCGGATCCATCTTCGGCGGTGCCGGTTCACCGCTGCGCAGCAGTTTGCGCGTGTTCTTGCACTCGGGGTTCGTGCAGCCGAAGTACTTGCCGAAGCGCCCGTTCTTGAGCTGCATCTCGCTGCCGCACTTATCGCATTCCAGCGTGGGACCGTCGTAGCCCTTGATCTTGAACTTGCCTCTCTCAACCTCGAAGCCGGGGCAGTCCGGGTTGTTTCCGCAGACGTGGAGCTTGCGCTCCTCATCGATGAGGTAGCTGTCCATCGCTGCGTTGCAGATCTTGCAGCGATGCTTGCTGCGCAGCAGGCGGGATTCCGCCTCTTCGTCCGCGTCCTCGCGAATGGCTTCGTCACCGGGGGTCAGATTGATCGTCTCCTTGCACCGCTCCTTCGGCGGCAGGGAGTAACCGGAACAACCCAGGAACACACCGGTGCTCGCTGTGCGGATCTGCATGGGGCGACCACAGGCCTTGCAGGGAATATCCGTCATCGTCGGCGTATTCGACTGCATGCCGTCAGGCTCGGGCAGCTGCGCGGTGTCCAGCCGCCCCTTGAAGTCGAGGTAAAAATCGTCGAGCAGTTTGCGCCAGTCCAGCTGGCCTTCCGCCACCTCGTCTAGGTGCTCTTCCATACCCGCGGTGAAACCGTAGTCCAGCAGGTCACTGAAACTCTTCTGCAGGCGATCGGTGACGATTTCCCCCATCTTCTCCGCATAGAAGCGACGGTTTTCGAGGCGCACGTAACCGCGATCCTGGATCGTGGAGATGATCGACGCGTAGGTTGAGGGGCGGCCAATACCTCGCTTCTCAAGCTCGCTCACCAACTTGGCTTCCCCGTAGCGCGGAGGCGGAGTCGTGAAATGCTGCGCCGGATACAGCTCGAGGAGCGTCAGCGTATCGCCCTTGCCGAGATCCGGCAGCACCGTGTCCTCTCCCTTGCGCCCCTGGGGCGGCTGCACGCGGGTGTAACCGTCGAAGCGCACGATGCGACCGCGCGCTGCCAGCTCAAAGTCCCCCGCCGCCACCGTGATGGTGGTGGAGGTGTATTCCGCCGCCGGCATCTGGCAGGCCACGAACTGGCGCCAGATCAGCTCGTAGAGCCGCTCGGCATCGCGTTCCATGTTCTGTAATTGCGCCTGGGTCACCTGCACGTTGGAGGGACGGATCGCTTCGTGCGCTTCCTGGGCATTGTCGCTGGACGAATAGCTCGCGGGATTTTCGGGCAGATAGCGCGCCTCGAAGTTGTCGCGAATATAGTCTCGACAGGCGGCCACGGCCTCCGTGGACAGATTCGTCGAATCCGTCCGCATGTAGGTGATGTAGCCCGCCTCGTACAGGCGCTGGGCGAGGGTCATGGTCTTCTTCACGCTGAATCCCAGGCGCGTGCTCGCCGCCTGCTGCAACGTGGACGTGATATAGGGTGCCGGCGGCTTGGACCGCGTGGGCCGGTCCTCACGCTCGCTGACCACATAACCCGCCGCGTCCAGCGCGGCATGGGCCGCCATCGCATCCGTCTCGTTCGTGGGACGGAATTTCTCGCCATTGTGGCGCCGCACTTCGAAGCGCGCCTGTTCCTTCGCCGCGCTTTCGAGGTCCGCGTGGATCTCCCAGTACTCTTCGGGGACAAAGGCGCGAATCTCGCGTTCCCGTTCCACGATCAGGCGCACGGCGACGGATTGGACACGCCCCGCAGACAGCCCCCGGGCCACCTTCGACCACAGCAGGGGCGAGACCATATATCCGACCACGCGATCGAGGAAGCGCCGCGCCTGCTGTGCATTCACGCGGGCCTGGTCGATGCGTGAGGGCTGGGCGAAGGCTTCCTGAATCGCCTTCTTGGTGATTTCGTTGAACACGACGCGCTGATAGCGGTCGTCGTCGCCACCGATGGCCTCGCGCAGGTGCCAGGCTATGGCCTCCCCTTCGCGGTCAAGGTCGGTCGCGAGGTAGACGGTGTCGGACGTTTCGGCCAGCCGCTGCAGTTCCGAGACCACCTTTTCCTTGCCCGGAAGGATCTCGTAGGTCGCGTTCCAGCCGTTATCGGGATCGATGCCCATGCGTCGCACGAGCTGCTCCCTGGCCTTCTTCTCTTTGTGCAGCGCCTTCTGCTCCGGCGACATTTTGCGAGTTTCGGCGGCTTTGGCCGCGCGTTCCTTCGCATCTGTCGCCTTGGCGCTGCCCGAGGTCGGCAAGTCACGAATATGTCCGACGCTGGACTTGACCACGTAGTCCTTGCCCAGATACTTGTTGATGGTACGGGCTTTTGCCGGCGATTCGACGATGACGAGTGATTTACCCATAGGGTTTGAAATCCTGCCTTTCGATCCTGGAGGTGGGGCCGCAGAGACGACCAAAGGGGCGCATATATATAGACGAGATGCGGCCCGGTCAAGGGAGCGCTGTCACAGCCCCTTCCAATTGAGCCTGCCATTGTTGCAACAATGATGCGAGTTCACGCACGGTATTTTCATCCCCCTCTTCGCGCCAATAGACCCCGCAACTGGTCTCACCGAGCCCCAATGCGAGCACGGTTTCGGGCACCGCGGCGGCGATATCAGGCGCAGGCAGGCGCGGTGGACGACTTATCCATTGACCCGCTTCGCGATACCAATTCTGCGGAGGGCGTGCGTCGCGCCTCGAAGGTTTGAGACGCCGCCCGTAGTACAGCACCTGGCGATCGGCCGCCGCCAGGCGCGCGAGGCGTTCCGGGCCCAGGGGCAGATCCCGGAATTCGACGAACAGGCCTGCGATCGCCGCTGCCTCCCGCAAGCGAGCCTGGCGCTTCTGGCGCTTGCTGGGCATGAAGTGCCACAGCGGAGCCAGGGCCAGAAGCACGATCGCGGCGATGATTATCCAGGACAGAGTCCGTCTCCCCCGCTCCGTCGTCGGAGCGTCCTATTGATCCATTCGATGTTTTCGTCACCTCGCCCTGTGCTATAAAACCGGTCGAGGGGATGCATGCTAACAGTTTCACCGTGCGTCGCTTCACGAATCCATGCGGGGGTTCGGGCAAAAACGTCCGGACACCCCATGGCAAATCAGACCAGACGAAACAGGTGGGAGTACAACATGGGCAGCTACGGCAAGATACTCATGGCGGTGGACCTGAGCGAAGACTCGGACAAGGTCGCAGAACGCGCCCTGGCTATCGCGAAAAACAACAATGCGGAGCTACATGTCATCCACGTTATCGAGCCCCTGAGCTTCGCCTATGGTGGGGACATCCCCATGGATTTTTCGGGCATTCAGGACGAGATTCATCAGCAGGCCGTGCAGCAGCTGGAAAAATTCGCAACACGCCATGGCCTTGACCCCGAACACCGGCACGTCGTGCTCGGTCAGCCCGAGGTGGAAATCCACGCCCTGGCCAATGAAGCTGGTGCCGATCTGATCGTTGTGGGTAGCCATGGTCGCTACGGCCTGGCTCTGCTCATGGGCTCCACCGCCAACGGCGTCCTCCATGGCGCGTCCTGTGACGTGCTGGCCGTGCGCGTGGGCTGATCCCTACTGCACCCCCATGAAGGCGGCAAGCTGCTCCCCGTCAAAGGGCCAGCGCAGCTCGCCGCCTCGCGGTGCCCGAAGCACCGGAATCAGCCAGCCGTAGCGCCCGAACAGTTCGTCGTCGTCGGCGATATCCACGACGGTCCAGTGAAAAGAGGGATTTTGTTCCCGGTAGGCGCGCAATAGAGTTTCTGCATCCTCGCAGAGATGGCATCCTTCGGTGCTGTAAAGGAGAAACTCAGACATGGCTAATGGCCGTCGATCCGGGGGCCGCGAGTCTAGCACGCCCCCGGGCAGCCCCCGGAACCCGTCCCGGAACATCCCCGCCCCCGCGGAGCGTCGCCGCCTGCTGACCATTTATGGTCGCAAGGCTGTGCAGGAAGCCCTGCAGGATTCGTCCCTGGACTGCGGCAGCCTGCACCTCGCCGACAGCAATCGTCCGGCGCAACTGCTGCGCACCATCGAAGACCTCGCCACCCAGCGCGGTCTGGACGTTCGCCACCATAGCCGCGAAGCCCTGGCGCGCATCTCCCGGAACAGTCGCCAGGATCAGGGCGTCGCCCTGGACGTGCGCCTGCAGGCAACACGGGAGCTGGAGGACTACCTGGCGCAACGCCTCGATGGCCCCCAGGTGATACTCGGTCTCGACGGCGTGACCAACCCCCAGAATCTGGGCATGGTGATCCGCTCCGCCGCAGCCGCGGGCATCCACGGCATGCTACTCCCCGATCGCGGCGCCCCGGCCCTTGGCCCCCTCGTGATCAAGGCCAGCGCCGGCACCCTCTTCCGCGCACCCCTGCTGCGCTGTGCGAACGTCGCCACCGCAGCCGAGCAACTCATCGCCGCCGGATTTGTGCTCTATCGCTTCGAAGCCGGTGGCCACCGGCAGCTTTTCGACGGTCAGCCCCTCGGGGATCGCATCCTGCTCATGCTCGGCGGTGAAACCGATGGCCTCTCCCCCGCCATCCAGGCCCTGCCCGGCGAGAGCGTGGCCATCCCCATGGCCAACGGCGTGGAATCCCTCAACGTCGCTGTCAGCGCAGCACTCGCCGCGTATGCCGCGATGACTTCGCTCTCGCTTTGAACTCTCGCCCGGCGGTGGGCTTTGAATTCTCGCCCGGCGGTGGGCTTCGAATCCGCGAGGCACGCTGCCGTTGCTACGTTCGCTGGAGGGGGGGACGCTCACTCCGCAACGGCACCGCACCTCGCTCCTTCCCTGCCAGCGAACGGCGGGATTTCGCACCAGCGGCGGTAAGAACAAACGAAACCAGCGACTCAGCGACAGCCTACGCTGTCTTCGTGGAGCGAACGTCACCCTTCCCAGAGAGCGGAACGAAGGCGGCGTGGGCTGGCGCTGAGGCGCGACCTACGAAGGCCACCCAACGCCGGAAGCACCACGAAGCCAGGCGACTCAGCGACGGCGCGCGGCGTCTTCGTGGAG
>CAXBBA010000154.1:0-5791 GCA_963973805.1 uncultured Halieaceae bacterium
AAATTCCAATCAATGCACCAGTGTATGCAAAGGATTGCCTTGCAAAATACACGATTAACGTCATTTAATTTATGTTTTACGCCTGAGCATACCCTATGCCTTCCATCGGAGTGCTGCTGTATCCCGAAGCCCTGGCAACCAGCCTCACGCTGCCCACGGAAATTTGCCACGCGGCGGATCAACTCGCCCGGGCCCAGGGCAGCCCCCTGCCCTCATCCCGCATACGCCTGTACGGCCTGGCCGAAGACAACCCCCTGCGCCTGGACTCGGGGCTCAGCCTCTGCGTCGACGCCGCCGTCCCCGACAGATTCGATGACGATCTGCTGCTGTTGCCCGCTATCTGGCGCCACCCGCGACGCGTGCTGCGCCGCTGTGCGCCTCTGCTCGACCGCCTCGTGCGCTATGTGGACAGCGGCGGCACCGTTTGCAGCGTCGGAACCGCCAGCACCTTGCTGGCGGAGGCGGGACTCCTGTCGGGACGACCGGCCACGACGCACTGGCACGATTTCGATCGCTTCGCCCGCGCCTACCCCGATGTGGACCTGAAGCGACGCCACCTGATTACCCAGAGTGGTCGCCTCTACTGCGTGGGCAGCGTCAACTCCATCGCGGATTTCATGGTGCACATGGTGACCCAGTGGCACGGAGAGCGGGTCGCGCGCGCCGTCGAGGCGCAATTCTCCCCCGAGGCCCGCCAGTCCTTCGCCAGCGCCGCCTTTCTCCAGCAATCCGGCGGCGCGCACCACGACGCGCTGGTGCGCGCCGCCCAGGACGCGATGGAGGAAGCTCCGGAGCATCCCCACAGCCTCTCCAGCCTGGCGACAGCGGCAGGCATTTCGCCACGCAGCTTCGGCCGGCGCTTTCAACGGGCGACGGGAGAGACCCCCATGGCCTACCTGCTGCGCCTGCGCCTGCGGGAGGCGCGGGCGCTGCTGCAGAAGTCGGATCTGGCGATAGCCGAAATCGCCTGGCGCTGCGGCTTCAGCTCTCCCAGCCGCTTCGCCCAGGCGTTTCGCCAATCCACCCGCCTCAGCCCCCGGGACTACCGCCGCGCGGTGCGAGGCAAGCGTTTTGTGGATTCCGGTGCCATCGTCTCCCCACAGACCGCAATAGATCCAGCTTGAGCGCGGGGCTGCCCTATGGCTAAATCACGCGCCCATTCCTCAACTGCCGAGACAATTCCATGAGCGAAGAAGCCGTAGTGATCGTAGATGGTGCCCGTACGCCGATGGGTGGCCTGGGTGGCGTGCTCTCACCCGTACCCGCACCGGAGCTGGCTGCTGTGGCCTCAAGGTCCGCACTGGAAAAGAGCGGCGTCGCGGCGACCGAAGTCGACGAAGTCTTCATGGGCTGCGTATTGCCCGCGGGCCTCAAGCAGTGTCCGGCGCGCCAGACTGCCATCGCCGCCGGTGTACCGGTCAGCGCGGGTGCGGTCACGCTGAACAAGGCCTGCGGCAGCGGCATGCAGGCAACCATCTTCGCCTACGACAGTATTCGCGCCGGCACCAACCGAACCGTGCTCTGCGGCGGCATGGAGAGCATGAGCAACGCTCCACACCTGCTCCCCGGCGCGCGCAGCGGCTACCGCCTCGGGTCCGCAACAGTCTTCGATCACATGATGCGGGATGGCCTGGACGACGCCTATGAAGACCGCCCCATGGGTACCTTTGCCCAGGAAACCGCTGACCGCGAAGGCATCACGCGGGAGGCCATGGACGCCTACGCCATCGAATCCCTGACCCGCGCTCGCAATGCCATCAGCAGCGGCGCCCTGGCGGCAGAAATGGCCCCGGTGACCGTGCGCAGCCGGCGCGGAGAAACGCTGGTAAGCGATGATGAACAACCGCCCAAAGCGGACCTGGAGCGCATCGCGACACTAAGACCGGCCTTCGCCAAAGACGGCAGCATCACCGCCGCCAACGCCAGCTCCATTTCTGATGGTGGCAGCGCGCTGGTCGTGATGGCGGAAAGTCGCAGCCGGGAGCTCGGCCTTGCACCCATGGCGCGCATCGTCGCCCATGCGCGACACAGCCAGGCGCCCTCGGAATTCACCCTGGCCCCCGTAGGAGCCCTCTCCCGCCTGTTTGAGAAAACCGGCTGGAACGCCGCGGATGTCGATCTCTTCGAGATAAACGAAGCCTTTGCCATGGTGACCATGCTCGCCATGCGCGATCATCAGCTCGACCACGCCAAGGTCAATATCCACGGGGGCGCCTGCGCCCAGGGTCACCCCATCGGTTCCACCGGGTCCCGCATCATCGTGAGCCTGATGTATGCCCTCAAGCGCACCGGTGGCACCCGGGGTGTTGCGGCGCTGTGCATCGGCGGTGGTGAAGCCACGGCCATCGCCATCGAAATGTTGTGAGGCACCCGGGCGCCCCGGGCTTCGGGAAACACCACGCCCACGCAGACTCTGCAGCAGCTCAATATCGTGCTCAGCCGTGAAAACTGACGGCACTCTCCAGGGCTACACGCTCCGTTTCGCAGTGGTTCGCCGGTGCATCGGGGTCGGGGAATCCGAAGGAGAGGCCAAACATGAGGCGCTGCTCCTCGCCGACCCCCAACTCGTCACGAACGGAGTCGGCGAGAAACCCCAGGGCGGTCTGGGGACAGCTGTGCACCCCCGCGTTTTCCAGTAGCAGCATCACCGATTGGGCGAACATGCCCAGATCACAGGCTTCCCGGATTCCAAAGCCCTCGGGCAGAAAGAAGAAACCCACGTGGGGTGCATCGAAGAAGGAAAAATTGCGCATGAACGCTTCCTGGCGCCTGTCCCTGTCACCGCGGGGGATTTCCATGGCGCTGTACAGCGCCTGCGCCGCCGCGTACTGCCGGTCCCGATACACACCTTCGTACTTGCCGTCGTAGGGGAAGTCCAGGCTCAGGCGCCCCGCAGAAAAGTCATCCGTCAGGCGCCGTCGAAGCCGCTCCAGTACGTCGCCCGACACGATGTGAAAGAACCAGGGTTGCGTGTTGCAGTTACTGGGGGCACGCAGGGCCGGTGCGAGCATCTCCTCAAGCTCCGCGCGGGGAATGGGGCGCGACAGAAAGGAACGGCAGGAACGCCGCTGCGAAAGCAGTTGGGGCAGGGTCGTCGCTTTTTGCATGATGCCAAGGGTATCCGGAATGAGAAAACGCGTGAGCATAGCTATTGGAGAAGAACCTCACCACCCCGAGTGCTCCGTGCCTGCCACGACGCAGTGCCCTCCCCGGCCCAAACCCAGTAGAATACGCTGCTTTTTGAATCACCCCGGATACCACCCGTGAGCAAAACTACCGTAGGCATAATCGGCGACGGCCAGCTTGGCATGTTCCTTTGCGAGGCCGCCGCCGCGCTGAATCTGGCAACCGTGATGCTGACCTCGGACCGCGCCTGTGCCGCCGCCCGGTGCGCCGACGCCTGTGTCGAGGGAGCGATGGACGACGCCGATGCCATCGAGGCACTGGTAAACGCCTGCGACGTCATCACCTACGAACGGGAGGACATTCCCGCGCCCGCGGTCACCGCCCTGCGGGCGGCGGAGAAAGCCGGTCGCGTCACCTGTCACCCCTCGCTCGCGGTGATTGAACTCATTCAGGACAAGGCGCGCCAGAAACGCTGGCTGGCCGAGCAGAAGCTGGCGACGCTCCCCTTCGAGATCGTAGATGGTTCCCGGGAGCAACTGCAGACCGCGGCTGAGCGCCTCGGTTTCCCCGTCGTGCAGAAAGCCCTGCGCGGAGGCTTCGACGGTCGCGGCGTACAGGTACTGAATAGCGCTGAGGACCTCGCAAAAAGCTGGCCTGGCACGACGCTTCTGGAAGAGTTTGCCGGGGATTTTCGCGAGATCGCCGTGCTGGTCGTGCGCTGCGCCGATGGCGAGCTCGCTCACTTTGGTCCCGTCGCCATGACCTTTGAGACGGACTACTCCGTTCTGGACACGGTGACTGCGCCGGCGGAACTCTCCCCCGAGCAGGAGGCAGATGCGGTATCGCTGGCCCAGCGCGCGATAGGGGCCATGGACGGCGTAGGTGTGTTCGGTGTCGAGATGTTCCTGCTCGCCGACGGCCGCCTGTTGATCAACGAGATTTCTCCGCGCGTACACAATGCGGGACACTACACTATGGAGGCTTGCCGCAGCTCCCAGTTCGAGCAGCACCTTCGCGCGGTAACGGGACAGGCGCTGGCCGGTACCGAGCTGAAGGCCCCCGCCGCCATGCGGAACCTGCTGTGCACCCCGGCCCTCAAACGGGAAGACCGCCATCGCGAAGCGGGTAAAGAGACGAGCGACGAGAGCACCACCTACTGGTACGGCAAGAGTCCCGCGCGCCTCATGCGCAAGCTGGGACACATCACCGCGACCGCAAACAATCGTGACGAAGCGATACGGCGTGTCAACGAACGCTGGAACCGGATTCAGAAAGAGGCTGAGAACGCATGACCGTACAAGTGGGAATCATCATGGGCAGCGACTCGGACCTGCCCGTCATGGGCGCAGCCGCCGACATACTCGAGGCGCTGGATGTCAGCTTCGAGATGGAGATCGTCTCGGCGCACCGCACCCCGGAGAAGCTCTACGAATACGCCCGCGGCGCCGAGGCCCGGGGCCTGCGGGTGATTATCGCCGGCGCAGGCGGTGCCGCTCACCTGCCGGGGATGGTGGCGTCGCTGTCCGTGCTGCCGGTCATCGGCGTTCCCGTGGCGGCGACGAAGCTCAACGGCGAAGACTCGCTGCTCTCCATCGTGCAGATGCCCGCGGGGGTTCCCGTCGCCACCGTGGCCATCGACAACGCGACCAACGCGGGCATCCTTGCCGCGCAAATCCTTGGCACAGGCGACGACGCTCTGCGGGCTCGCTTACAGGACTACAAGGACGGACTGCGGGACAAGGTGCTCGCGAAGAGCATCCAGCGCAACTGAGCCCCGACCCTAGCCGTCGCCCAGGCGACGGTAAGCAGGCAGGCGCCACCCCCGCAGAATGGCTCCGGCCCGCAGCACGAATGCGGGCACCATCGCCAACAGCAGCGTCGTCTCGCTACCCAGACCCGGTATGACCTGGAGAACGGCGAAGCTGAACGCCCCGGCCAGGGCCGCCGTGACGTAAATCTCCGGCCCCAGCGCTACCGTGTCGCGGCCCAGCAGCGTGTCGCGGATAAGCCCCCCAAAGGTGGCGGACATAACGCCCATGCCAACAGCAACAATGGGCGCGACGCCCATGCTCAGGCACTTGGCGCAGCCCAGCACCGAAAACAGCGCCAGTCCCAGAGCATCGGCCCAGAGCAGCAAGCGCTGCCGGGCCTTGAGCTGGGGCGCCAGGTACCAGGTCAGGGCCGATACCCCAACGCAGACCCAGAGATAGCTCGTATCGCTGATCCAGAATACCGGGGTGTCCAGCAGTAGATCCCGGAGAGTCCCACCGCCCACTCCCGTGGTGGTGCCAAACAGGATGAAAGCCGTGATATCCAGGCGCTTTTGCGCCGCCGCCAGCGCTCCGGAGGCGGCAAAGACGCCGATGGCAACCAGGTTACTGACACCGATGATGCTCGCTGCATCGATCACCGTCGCTGCCCGCTAGTCTTCAAAGAGATCCAGTACAGCGCCCTTGCTCGCGCTGGATGCGTTGCGGGCAAACTTGGCCAACACCCCGCGGGTGTAGCGCGGTGCCGGCTGCTTCCACGCGGCACGGCGGCGTTCGATCTCCGCTTCGTCGACATTCAGCGCCAACGTCAGCGTATGGGCATCAATGGTGATGGAGTCACCATTCTCCACGAGGGCGATCAGACCGCCCGCATGAGCTTCCGGCGCGACGTGGCC
>CAXBBA010000155.1:0-5776 GCA_963973805.1 uncultured Halieaceae bacterium
GATGAGCATCCTGGGCGTGGAGTCCTGCAGCGCGTATTCCATCTCGCTGGCTGTCCACCAGGCGTTCATACCCACCACCACAGCGCCGATGCTGGTGATTGCCCAATAGGCGAGCATCCACTCCGGGTAGTTGCGCATGGCGATAGCCACGCGATCTCCCGGGCTCACCCCCCGCTGCACCAGCGCTGCCGCCAGCGCGGCGACCTGCCGGTGGGCTTCGTGGTAGCTGATGCGCTCGTCGTTGTAGATCAGGTAGTCGTTGTCCCCATGGCCCGCCGAGGCAAGCCAGACATCCCGAAGGGAAGCGGGAGCATGTACGTAGGTAAGGATGTCCACACCGTGCACCGGACTGCGCGTCACCTCAAACATCTGCCCCGGAGAAGTGAGCTCGGCCCAGGCTCGTTTCAACTCTGCGTACATACTGACTCCCTGTTATTGCTGTCTGTTGGCGACGCGATGCGCCGCTTTCGCCGCGAGCATAGCGTTACCACCTTCGGGACACAACGCGATGCGCATCATCGGTACACCGTTGCAGTGAGAGGATCGCTACTGCAAACTCGCCCTCCCTGAAAAAAAACGGACGAGCCGATGAGCACCCAGACCCTGGACACGACTTCTCTAGAATCCTACCTCCGGGCCAATCTACCCGACCTGAAAGGTCCGATTACGGCGGAAAAATTTGCCGGGGGACAGTCCAATCCCACCTTTCTGGTGAGCGACGGTGATCAACGCTGGGTACTGCGACGCAAGCCGCCGGGTGAACTGTTGGCATCGGCCCATGCCGTGGACCGGGAATTCCGCGTGATGTCGGCCCTGGCGGACACTGATGTTCCGGTGGCGAAAACCTACCTGCTGTGTGATGACGATAGCGTCATCGGTTCCATGTTCTACCTCATGGAGTACCTCGACGGCCGCGTTTTCTGGGATCCGAAACTCGCCGAGATCCAGGACAACGATGAACGCGCCGCCATGTATGACGAGATGAATCGGGTCCTCGCCGCCATGCACAGCGTGGATCCCGACGCGGTGGGCCTAGGGGACTATGGGCGACCGGGCAACTACTTTGAGCGCCAGGTGAGCCGCTGGACGAAGCAGTACCGTGCCTCCGAAACGGATCACAATCCCGCCATGGAGCAACTCATCGAATGGCTTCCGGCGAACATGCCCGCCGATGATGGCCAGGTCAGCCTGGTGCACGGGGACTTCCGGCTGGACAACCTGATGTTCCATGCGACGGAGCCCCGCATCATCGGGGTCCTGGACTGGGAGCTGTCCACGCTGGGGAATCCCCTGGCGGATCTTGCGTATCAGGTCATGGCCTGGCAGTTGCCCGATGAGGAAGGTATCCGGGGACTCATGGGGATCGATCGCGCCGCTCTGGGCCTGCCCTCGGACGAAGAATACGTCGCGCGCTACTGCGAACGCGTGGGACGCGACGGCATCGACAACTGGAACTTCTACCTCGTGTTCTGCTTCTTCCGCCTGGCCGCGATTCTCCAGGGCGTGAAAAAGCGCGCCCAGATTGGCACCGCCTCCAGCGCCGAGGCCGAGGCCCGCGGCGCGCTGGTTGACCCCCTCGCGCAGCTCGGCCTGCGTTACATGGACAAAGCCTGACTCCCTGAGCCCGGGCTCCGCCTCCTCAGGCGGCGGAGCTCAGGGTGCCGGCTCCGCCCTTGGAGCCCTTAACCTTGCCATCCTCTGCCTTGGCGGATGGTTTGCGGCGAGGGCTACGGGTCTTCACCGCCTTTGACTTTGGCTTCGCGGTGGCCGCCTTCGCCTTCGGCCCGGCGGCGCCCTGTTTCGCCAAACGCTGAGAGCCGGTTTCCCTCATTGCCTCCCGGTCAGCGCGCGTCGGCGCGGGACGGCGGCGGGATGCGCGGGGGCGATGGTATTCATCACCCTTCGGTCGCAGATCACCGTATTCAAAGCGGTAGAGGATTTCTTCCATGGTCCGGGAAATCTTGGTACAGGTGCGAATGGCCTCCACCACAGGATAGGTCGAATGTTCCCCCGCCTCCATCAGCTTTACGAGTTCCTTCTCGCTCAGGTGCGAGAGAATCTTCGCCGGGTTGTACCAGCGGAAACTGGGAATAATATTGATATCGCCGCTGTAATCCTGATCCATCAGCGCGTGGACACCGTTAAGAAGCATGTTGAAACGCGGCCAGTTGTCGCCCTGACGCTGGGCGACCCCGCGATAGAAGTTCAGCATCTCGCGCCCCATACCGATGCCCAGGGATCCGAGGGCCTTGGCCATGGCACTGCGCTCCTGACCTCGACTTAGGAAGGGCGTAGCGATGGGGTTGACCATGCTCACGATGTAATGATTCGTGCTGTACAGTCGCGTGAGACGCTTTGAAGGCAGGTCATCGGCAATGCTGCCATCAACCCAGCGGCGCGTCGGAAGATAGGGCTGGGACTCACCGTGGACATTCTTCGCCATCAACGTTACCGGCGGGAAAACCCCGGGCACGGCGCAGGATGCCATCACCGCCGAGCGCACGAACACGTTGGGTGAGGTGATCGCATTGAGCAGGCGGGAGCGCTGGTGAGGCTCTGCGGGCGCCACGGTAATGCTGATCTGCCGACCGGTCTTTTCGTAGGCCTCCTGGAATGTAAGGTCCGGCATGAGGCGGGCGATGATCTGCTCAAGGTCACCCACGTCGACCTGCGGGTTCTTGCCGAAGAACATCCGCGTGAAGACGCTCGCCTCACGCTCCGCCTCGAAATGCACGCTGGAAGGGTCATAGAACTTCTCGAGCTCTGCATCGGTGTGGGTGCCCACGGTGCCCGCGACCAGGGAGCCGGCACTCGCCCCCGAAATGACTCTCGGCAGCAGGCCCTGCTGCAGCAGTGTTTTCACCACACCCAGGTGATAGAAACCAAGCACCCCGCCGCCGCTCAGCATCAATGCGGAGCGCCCATAGCAGATATTGGCACGGTAGAAAAAGTCCATCTTCTGCTGGATATCCACGATATCGTCATCGAGGTCCGCGAGAAAACGCAGCGCGTCGTCGATCTCGTCTATGTACTGCTCGATGAGATGCTTGGTGCCGAAATTCGCGCGGCGGTACAGGGACGCTCGGCCCATGCCCCCCATATTGCCGTGGATGCCCTCATTCAGGGTGAACATGAGCGCCTGGTGGTCATTGCGCACCCGTAAGCTACGCAGGTGATCCAGACGGAGGCGAATCTGGGCATAATCGTACTGACGGCTCTGGTCGACACCGCGCCAGCGTTTCGCACCGCTGACTTCATCGTGAGCGATGGCTGCCTCAGTCCAGTCCTGATAGCTGCGGGCTGCATTCATCTGCTTTTCGAGTTTTCTAAGCTTCCGCGACGACATCTCTACCTCTCCTGTTGCGCGCGATTTGCCACAGCATAACGCAGGAACGACCTGTGTAAACTTTACTCAACGGGTAAAATCGGCTATGGGCCCCAGGGGTCGGCCCGGACCATGGTGCATTCGACGTCAGGACACCCTAAAATCGTTTCTTCAAAAAAGATCCGGTTAAGGACATTGTCTTGCGCGCCTACTTCGTTGCGGTCCTACTCCTTGTGGTGCTACTGGGGGGGACAGCCGCCTATATCCAGCAGCGCTTCGCGTCCCTCGCCGATGGAAACTACACTCCTCCCCCGGTCACCATTGCCGCCGGCTACGCCCGGGAAAGACCGTGGCGCGAGACCATTGAAGCGGTGGGTACCGTGCGGGCCGCCCAGGGGATTCTCCTTAACGCGGAGACCAACGGTGACATCACCGCCATCCTCCCCCGCTCCGGCGACACGGTGGAAGCAGGCCAGATCCTGTTTACCATCGACGAAGAATACGAAGTCGCCAGCCGCGAGCGCCTCGAGGCGCGCCGGGCTCTCGCCGCCCGCCTCTACGAGCGGGACAAACGCCTGATTCAGGAGAATTCCATCCCCCAGAGCCAGCTGGACCAGTCCCGCGCGGATTATCGTACCGCGGTCGCGGAACTTGCCGAAATCGACGCCGTGCTCAAGAACAAGCGTATTGCCGCGCCGTTTTCCGGGCGCCTGGGGATCATCCAGGTGCGCCTGGGGGATTACGTGGAACCGGGCACTGCCCTGGTGACCCTCCAGGATGTATCCCGACTGGAGGTGGACTTCTCCGTGCCCGATCGCTACGCACCACTGATGCAGCCGGGCCTGGCGATCCGCCTGCACACTGCTGCCTACGCAGAACGGGAGTATGCGGGAACGGTGCAGGCCGTGGATTCCCAGGTTGACGAAAACACGCGCAATCTGCTGCTGCGCGGCAGCATTGAAGAGGGCGCAGGGCTGTTACCGGGTATGTTCGCCCGGCTCACCATCGACCTGAGTCGGGAGTCGCGTCGGGTCTTCGTACCGGAAACCGCCGTTACCTACTCCCTCCAGGGAGATCTGGTGTATGTGATCGAGGAAGACAATCAGGGACTGTTTGTAACACCCCGGGTAGTACGAACCCGGGGGGCGGAAACCGGTGAAGTAGTCATCGAGCACGGTGTAGCGGACGGCGAACACATCGTCATCGCAGGGCAGAACAAACTCTACCGGGGGGCACGGGTGCGCATCGATGAATCCGTGAACCTGTAACCGTGCGCTTTACCGACATATTTATCCGGCGCCCGGTGCTCGCCATCGTGGTCAGCGCCCTGCTTCTCATCGCCGGTCTGGCATCGCTGCAAAAGGTGACATTGCGGGAGTTTCCCGAGCTGGAGCGCAGCGTCATATCCGTCACCACCGTGTACCCCGGAGCCAACTCGCGCACGATTCAGGGCTTCGTTACCACACCGCTGCAAATCAACATCGCCGGGGCCCGCGGTGTCGAGTACATCACCTCCACCAGCAATCCCGGTGTGTCCTCCATCGAGGTTCACGTGCGCCTGGGTGAAAACACCTCCGACGTGCTCACGGAAGTGATTGCCAAGGTCAATGAATCCCGAGACGAACTGCCGCAGGACGTGAGGGACCCGGTGATCTCAACCACCAGCGGTGGCGACGCCATGATGTACCTGGCCTTCATCAGTGAGCAGATGACGCCGTACCAGATAACGGACTACCTGTTGCGCAGTGTGCAGCCGGCACTGGCGACCATCGAGGGCGTGGGCAAGGCGGGCATCTTCGGTCGCTACCTTGCCATGCGCATCTGGCTGGACCCGGTGCGCATGGCGGCCCTGGGCATCACCGCCAACGACATCAATCAGGCCATCGTCCGCGACAACGTGATTTCCACCGCCGGCGCCATGGAAGGGAAATGGGTGCGCGTCGTAGTGGACGCCGTTACGGGCATGCAGTCGCCAGAGGAATTCCGCGCGCTGGTGATTCGCCAGGATGGGGAGCGCCAGGTGCGCCTCGGAGACGTGGCCGATGTGGAACTGGAAGCGGAGAACAATCAGTCCCGCCAGTTCAGCAGCGGCACCGACACCGTATTCATGTCCGTGGCTACAGCGCCCGATGCGAATCCCCTCGCCGTGTCCCGGGCGGTGCACGCCGCGCTGCCGGCAATCGAAGCCAATCTCCCCGCGGATCTGCAGCTGATTCTGGACTGGGACGGCTCCGTAGCCATCGACATGGCGATTCGGGAGGTCATCACCACGCTGTTCGAGGCAGGCCTGATCGTCATCCTGGTGATCTTCCTGTTTCTGGGTTCCCTGCGCGTGGTGCTCATTCCCCTGGTGGCGATTCCCCTGTCCCTCATTGGCGTGGTCTTCATCATCCTGTCCATGGGTTTCTCCCTGAATCTGCTGACGCTGCTGGCCATGGTGATCGCCATCGG
>CAXBBA010000156.1:0-5756 GCA_963973805.1 uncultured Halieaceae bacterium
TGCTTTCGGGTCTTTGAGGCCGCCCGTCGGGCGGGCGTCCGGCGTATCGTCTACGCAAGCTCCAATCATGCCGTGGGCTTCTACCCCCGGGAGCAGGTCGTCGGCACCGACGCCCCATTGCGCCCCGACGGCCGCTACGGCGTCAGCAAAGCCTTTGGAGAGGCCCTGGGACGCATGTACGCGGATAAGCATGGCATGAGCGTCGCGTGTGTCCGCATCGGCTCTTTCCGCGCGAAGCCCCAAGACCGTCGGCAATTACTGACCTGGATCAGTCACCGTGACACTGTGCAGCTGTTTCAGCGCGTTATTGAGTATCCGGCCTACGAGTTCTGCGTGGTCTATGGCGTGTCAAACAACACCCGAAGAATATGGGATAACAGCGCCGTGGACTGGCTGGGCTATGCCCCCGAGGACAACGCAGAAGACTATCTTGAGGAGTTGGAATCCCTACCTGATAACGAGGATGAGATTGCGCGGCAGTTCCATGGCGGCAGCTTCTGCTCTGATGAATTTACCGCGGACGGCAAAGGCAAGGCATGAACCCCTGGATTCCCTTCGCTATCGTCAGCGCGTTCTTTTTCTACGTCAACGCGGCCACATTCACATCCCTGGGTGTGGCGCTTCCCTACATGATCGATGATCTCGGATGGAGCTATACGGAGGCGGGGGCCGGATTCTCTCTACTGGCACTTATGGTCGGCCTTTCCGCCATGGTGCCTGCCTGGATCATCCGCAGGGGTGGCATCAAGGCGACCTTTCTCGTCGGCGCCGGGATCATGAGCACCGGATTTGCGTTTCTCGCGACCACCAACACGCTGACGCAATATTTCATCGGTACGGCATTTGCCGGATTCGGCTACACGCTGGTTGCCACCGTGCCGGCGCTGCACTATTTCAACCACACTATCGCGGCCCCCAGGCGGCCCCTGTTTATCGGCGCCTATTTCACCATCGGAGGCTTTGGCGGCGTGTTCGGTCCCCTGCTCGTGGCCGGCTCCGTGGCTGCCACTGGTTCCTGGCGCCTCCATTGGTGGGTCGTTGGTGCCACAGGTCCGCTCCTGGCAATTCTGGCGCTGCTGATTCTTGACAACCGACCGGAGCGCCGGGCCGGGCGCTCCCCGGTTGAAGCGGGGCGTGGCACTGCTGATGCTGGCGCAGAGGCAGCCGAAGAACCGGGTCATCAATGGTCCTTCAGGGACAGTATTCGCACCAAGGAATTTGCCATCATCGTTCTGGCCATGACGCTGACCTTGTTCTGCGGGACCACCGTAAACAGCTGGGCTGTGACTCATATGCGCGAAATGGGGGTCGCTTCAGCCCTGGCGGTGACGGCCTTCAGCGCCCACGGCCTTGTGAATGCCCTGGCGCGGGGTCTCGGCGGTTACCTGAGATCGAAGATAGATGCGAAATGGCTGCTGGTTGTCGCGCTGCTTATGGAAGTCGTGGGCATGCTCGCCCTGGCGGTCGCCGACGATCCCGTGACCATCGGTTTGTTTGTCGTCGCCGAGAGCTTTGGTTTTGGATTGTCACTGGTCGCCACGGCGCTGCTGCTCATTGACTACTTCGGCACCGAGAGCAATCCGGAGATTTTCGGGGCTTCCCACCTCATTACCACGGCGGCAATGCTTGGCCCGGTACTCGCTGGATGGTTCGCGGAAAACATCGGCGGCTTTGGACCGGTGTTTGTGGCCTATGCGTGCGCGGTGGCGTTGGTCCTGGTGGCGACCATCCTCATGAAGGCCCCCGTACCGAAGAAAGCAGTGCTGGTTGGCGATAAGCCAGAGGCGGCACCGGGTTGAGGTGA
This sequence comes from uncultured Halieaceae bacterium, assembly GCA_963973805.1. Classification (GTDB taxonomy): domain Bacteria; phylum Pseudomonadota; class Gammaproteobacteria; order Pseudomonadales; family Halieaceae; genus Congregibacter. The sequence continues at coordinate 1,805 of CAXBBA010000156.1, forward strand.
GGGGAGGTCGACGATGGCCCCGGAACATGTCTATGCAGGCCGACATAATCAGGAAGCGAGGTGTGAATGATGGTTGAGAACACGCTGGATATCCGGGAACTCATGCCCGGCTTTGGGGCGGAGGTGCGGGGCGTTGATGTGGCCAGCGCCGATGACGCTACGCAGCAACGGCTGGTGGAGACCTTCCACAGGCACGGTGCCTTGCTGCTGCGAGATCAATCCATGGACCCCAACGACCTGATGCGGTTCATCAGCGCCTTTGGTGAGGCTGAAGATCATGTGGAACAGAGCTTCACCGTACCCGGTTTTCCCAAGATCTATGTTCTGTCGAACCGCGAAGAGAATGGACGACCCATCGGCGCCCATCTCGACGGCATCGGCTGGCACACGGATTATTCCTTCAAGGAAGAACCCGTCATGAGCACCATGCTGTACGCCGTGGAAGTGCCCGAAGAGGGGGGCGATACGCTCCTTGCGGATTGCTGCGCCGCCTACGAAGCCCTCCCGGATGACCGGAAGGCAGCCCTGGATCCCCTGGTGCTACACCACAGTTATCTGCACTTCATGGAAACGCGCACCTATGGCCGGAAACCCCTGACGGAGAAGGTCAAAGCGGAGAACCCGGATGTCTTTCATCCGCTGATCCGCACGCATCCGGCGGACGGAAGAAAGGCCCTATGGGTCAGTACCGGCACCGTGAAAGACGTGGTGGGCATGCCCCACGACGAGGGCATGAAACTCATCGATGAACTTGTCGAGTATGTGACTCAGGACCAGTTTGTATACCGTCACAAATGGCGAGTCGGTGACATTCTCACCTGGGACAATCGGGCGACGTTGCATACGGGGTCGCTCTTCGATGACAAGAAGCACTATCGACGTATGCATCGCCTCTGGGTGAAAGGCGACAAGCCATACTGAGTACCCATGGGGGTTTTGGAGAGGTTCAGAAGGGCGCGCCTCTTTCGTGCGCGCAGAGAGAGATAGAAAGAAGCAAAGAACGTGGCGCCTGCGTCGCGCCCATACCAAACATGCAGCGAGGATCGCAGTAACGTGAAAGCGCTTATCTACAACGAGCATGGTGATTCGGGGGTGCTGGGGTACGCCGACGTGGAGGTGCCGAAGCCCGGTAGCCGCGACGTGGTCATCAAGGTCGCGGCCACCACCGTCAATCACCTCGACCTCACGCAGCGGCAGGGCCACTTCACGCTCCCGGGATACACGCTGCCGCATATTGCAGGCATGGACGTTGTCGGCGTCATTGAGGAGGTCGGCGCTGACGTGAACTCCGTCAGCGTTGGTGATCGTGTGGTCGTTGACCCCTCCATGAGCGAAGTCCCCGAAGGATCGCGACTGGCGGGCCGTGGCGACCTCTACGGAGAACTGGGAGTTATCGGAGCCACGGAAGATGGCGGCTACGCCGAGTTCTGCCTGGCTCCGGAAACCCACGTCTATGCAGTCCCCGAGACCATGAGCTGGCACGAGGCCGTTGTCTTTCCCACCGCCTGGATGACTGCGCACCACGCCCTGGTCAACGTGGCGGCGCTCAAGAGCTCCGAGACCGTCATGATCCATGCGGCCGGTAGCGGCGTGTCCATGGCGGGAATTCAATGGGCCAAGCACTTCGGTGCCACGGTACTGGCGACCGCCGGCTCCGCAGAGAAGTGCGAGCGCGCCCTGGCCCTCGGTGCCGACCACGTGTGCAACAACCGCGAGACCGATATCACCGCCTGGTCCCGGGAGGTCACCGCCGGCAAGGGCGTGGAGGTCGTGTTCGACCACGTGGGCGAAGCCCTATGGGATGCGTCCATGTTTTCCCTCGCGCCGCGGGGGCGTCTGGTGACCTGCGGCAACACGACGGGGAACTTCCCGACAATAAACCTTGGCTTCCTGTTTCACATGGGCCTGCGCGTTCTGGGCTCCGATCCCTATCGTTACGAGGAGTTCGCCCCGGCCTGGGCGGCGTACTGCGAGGGTTCCTTCCAGGCCATGGTGGATAGTGTCTTCCCCCTCAGTGCTGGTCGTGAGGCTCAGGAGAAGGTCGCCCGGGCGGAGTTCTTCGGAAAAGTCGTTCTTGAGCCCTGAGGTGCCAGGCCCATGAGTGGCGACTCCCCCTATCCCGAGCTAAAGAAATCGCACACGATGGCCCACCTGGGCCGTCCCTGGCGCGATTACAAGCCGCCGCCCTCGGGTCCTGTGTGGTCGGTGATTCAGGGGTTCAACAATTATTGGTCCCTGGTGGCGGCGGTGGACCTCGGAATCTTCGACGCCCTTCAGGAAAAGCCTTTGGACGCCGAGGCGCTGGCACAGAGCCTCGACCTGTCTGCGCTGCATCTGCGACATCTCCTGGATGTGATGGTGACCATGGAGTTTCTAGAGCAGGTCGAGGGTGTTTTTGCCCTGACGGAAACTGCCGAGCGCTACCTGTGTACCAATGGTGCGGCCTCCATGGCAGCTCTTGTTCGCGTCTCCCCGGGGCCCCTGGAGAACTGGCTGAACCTCGCGGAAACCGTACGCACGGGGAGCGTCGCATCGCCCATCGATGACGCGATTGAAGGCGTCTACGTTCCCCTGGTGAAGGCGACCTTCGCGACACAGTTCCGGGCGGCGTCGCGACTTGGGATCAAACTCGGCTGGGAGCGCCTCCCGGGCCTCAGAGTGTTGGATCTGGGTGCCGGCTGTGCGCCGTGGGCACTGGCGGTGCTCAGTCAGTCCGATGCCTCCCGGGCGCTCATCAATGACTGGCCCGAGGTTCTGGAGCACGCCGAAGAAAAGGTTCGGGAACACGCCATGGCAGAGCGCTGTGAGTATCTGCCCGGGGACTTCCATGACATTGCCATCCCGGCCGCATCCTTCGACGTGGTGGTTCTCGGTCATGTGTGCCGCACGGAAGGGCCGGAACTCGCACCGGCGCTGATTGCCCGCGCTGTGGAAGGCCTCAAGCCGGGCGGCAAGCTGCTGGTGGCGGACTACTACGCGGACAATGAGCGACGCCTGAATCCCTTCGGCGTGCAGATGGGTATGACGATGTTGGCGAACACCCGCCATGGACAGGCCCTGACCCACGAGGAGATGGTCACCTGGCTGGAGGGGAACGGGCTGCAGGCGATCCGTCTTCTCGAACCGATTCCCTTTAATCTGGTGTACGTGGCAGAAAAGCCGGCGTAGGCGACGCGAAAAGGTGTTCGCCCGATTCCCGACGACCCTGATTGTGATGATGAACAGTTTCAAGGAGCAGCGTGTAAATGGCAGAGACCACTGGCGAAAAACAGTCCATCGATCTACTGGTCGATGGCTGGTACGTGGTGACGATGAACCCCAGCCGCGACATTATCCGCAATGGCTCCGTGGCGATTCACGGGGACCGCATTGTGGCTGTGGGCAAGACCGCTGACCTGGAGCAACGCTACGCTGCGACGCAGCGCCTGGGCGGTGACCGCTTCGTTATCACGCCCGGCATGATCAATTCGCATATTCACATCACCGGTGAACCGATCACCCGTGGCTACGTGCCCGACGATACGCCCTTTGAGGAAAACGTCTTTCGCTGGCTGTGCACCCTGTATGCAGAGGCGCGGGGCGACGAGGAGCGGGTTTCGGCACAGCTGGCGGCGGCCGAGATGTTGCGCTCCGGCACCACCTGTTTTCTGGAGGCAGGAACGATCAACTACCTGGACGAGGTCGTCGATGCGCTGGTGGACACGGGCATTCGGGGGCGCGTTGGAAAATGGGTCTGGGATCTGCCACCGGAACCCGTCGTTTACCGGCAGGATACGGACCAGGCTATCAGGAATCTGCAGCGCCAACTCGAAACCTATGCCGCGGGGCCTGATGACCGCATCGGTGCCTGGAGCAATCTCGTGGGTCACACCACCTGCAGCGATCCCCTCTGGAAGGCGGCGAAGGCTCTGGCCGACGAGCACGGGACCGGCATGGGCTTTCATATGTCGCC
>CAXBBA010000157.1:0-5699 GCA_963973805.1 uncultured Halieaceae bacterium
TGGTGGACATCGTGGGAGGGGCCAAGGTGTCCACCAAGCTCGAGGTGCTGGATGCGCTGTCGCAGAAGGTGGATCAGCTGATCGTCGGTGGTGGCATCGCCAACACCTTCCTCGCCGCCGCGGGCAAGCCCGTGGGCAAGTCTCTGTGCGAGCACGATCTTCTGGACGAAGCGCGGCGCATCGCGGCGAGTACGCATATCCCCCTGCCCACGGACGTGGTGACGGCACCGGAGTTTGCCGAGGATGCGCCGGCGACCACCTGCAGCGTGGACGAGGTAGCCGATGATGCGATGATTCTGGATGTGGGTCCGGACAGCGCCGCGGCGATGGCCGCGATCCTGCGCGACGCCGGAACGATTCTGTGGAACGGCCCCGTCGGGGTCTTCGAGTTCGAGAGCTTCGCCGGCGGAACGGAAGTGCTGGCCCGGGCCATCGCCGCCAGCCCCGCCTTCTCCCTCGCCGGCGGGGGCGACACGCTGGCCGCCATCGACAAGTTCGATATCGCCGACAAGGTGTCGTACATCTCTACCGGCGGCGGTGCGTTCCTGGAATACGTCGAGGGCAAGGTGCTGCCCGCGGTAGCGGTGCTCGAAGAGCGGGCCCGCGAAGGCTAGGACCTCAGGGCGCGCCCTGCAGATGCAGGAAGGTCGCCACCCCGTCGAAGAACATCTGCACGGAGATGATCACCAGGATCATGCCCATCAGGCGCTCCATGGCGAGGAGTCCGCGATTCCCCAGGGCCCGAAGAAGCAACGGTGACGCCATGAGGATCGCTGCGCTTACTCCCCAGGCGCCCACTACGGCCAGGGTCCAGTCCACCATGCGATCCGGGTCCGTGTTGACCATGAGCATCGCGATGGCCAGGGACGACGGGCCTGCCACGGCAGGGATCGCGAGGGGCACTACGAAGGGCTCGCCGTCGGGCACATCGCCCAGCAGGCCGTAGGGTGAGGGGAAGATCATGCGCAGGGCGATGAGGAACAGGATGATCGCGCCACCGATGCTGATGGACTCCTGCTTGAGTCCCATGGCCGCCAGCGCCGCACTGCCGGCGTAGAGGAACAGCAGGAGCACGCCCAGGGCGATCAACAGTTCGCGGAAAATCACCCACTGGCGGCGGCGTCCCTCGACGTCCTTGAGCACCGCGAGAAAAATCGGCACGTTGCCCAGGGGGTCCATGACCAGGACCAGGGTAATGAATGCACTGACGATGGAATCCATGGGAATTCTCTCCGTTGCGCCACAATAATCCCGGCGGTGCGCGAGTATACCGGGCCCGGCGCAGGCAGGCATTCTGCTAGAATCGATGGTCGAAAAATCGCCTGGATGGAACATGAGCAGCTCTGCAGACACCGGCGCGTCGGCGCTATCCCGGGAATTGAAGGAGGGGCTTGTGCTCCTGCGCGGTGGGCGCGTAAGCGAGGCGGAGGCCGCCTTTCGCAAGGCCCTGGAGTCCCATCCGGACCAGGCAGCCCAGGCCAACCATCTGCTGGGCACGCTGTGCTTCAATCAGGGCCGCCTCGAAGAAGCCGATCGCTATCTGCAGGCGGCGGTGGCGGTGCGGGATGACCTCGCTCCCGCGTGGCTGGAGCTGGCGCACACACGCACCGATCTCGGGGACGTGGACGGCGCGATAGACGCCTTCTCCCAGGCCCTGCGCATCGACGACAGTCTGGGCCGTGCGCACTACGGTCGCGCCCGGTTGCGGGACTATTCCCAGCCCGGCGCCTGGGTCGATGAGCTCGCGGCCATCGAACAGGCCCATGCCGCCGCAGAGCCAGGCAGCCGCAATCGCTGCGATCTGGCCTGGGCATTGGCGGCGGCCTACGAAGGGCGGGGCTACGTATCGACTGCCCTCACCCATCTGGCCGAAGCTCACGAGATTCAGGCGAGCGCCCTGCCCCAGCCCTATGATGCGGCGGCGGCTGCGGGCTATTTCCAGCGCCTGCGGGACGCCATCGATGCAGATGGCCTGGCGACGATGGCGGCGACGGGGCGCCGCAGCGACCGCCCGGTCTTTGTCTTCGGTCCACCGCGCTCCGGTACCAGCCTGGTGGAGCAGATTCTGGCGAGCCACAGTGAGATTTACGGGGCCGGTGAACTGCGCGCCATCGGGCAGCTGTGTTCCCAGCTGGAGCAATCCGGCGGACGGCCGTTCACGGAAGTGTTTGCCATGCTCAACGATGGGCAACAGCGCAACTTCGCCGACAGCTACCTCGAGCTGCTGAGTTCCCTGGATTCTGCTGCGGCGCGGGTCGTGGACAAGATGCCGGCGAACCTTCTCGCCGGTGCGATGCTGGCGGCCATGTTCCCGGACGCACGCTTTGTCTACTGCGATCGTGATCGCCGGGCGACGGCCTGGTCCATCTACAGCACGCGTTTTGCCGAGCCCCTGGTCTGGGCCAACACGCCCGGGGACCTCGTGGCCTATCTTCGTGCCTGTGATGCGCAGCGCGACTACCTCCGGGAGCTCCTTGGGGACCGCCTGCTGGTGGTGGACTACGCCGCCCTGGTGGCGAGCCCCGAGGAAGTGATTCCCTCTTTGATCGAGCACGTGGGTCTGGCGATGGAGGATGGCTGCCTCGAGCCCCATCGCACGGAGCGTGTGGTGCGTACGGCGAGCACCCAGCAGGTGCGCGAGCCCATTTACCGCGACGCCGATGAGCGGGCGGCGGCTTGCGTCGCTGAGTTCCCCGAGCTGCGGGAGGCGCTGGCCAACCATGAATGACGAGGAGCGCCAGCGCCTGATGCAGGCGGGCCTCGCGGCCCTGCGCCGGGGCGACGCGCGCACGGCGGCGCAGCAACTCGAAAGCGTGACCGCCAACGGGGGTGACGGCAGCGCTTGGCTTGCCCTCGCGTTTGCGCGCATGAACCTCGGTGATGCCGATGGCGCTCTCCAGGCCGTGGATCAGGTGCTGAGCGCCGATCCTCGCAACCTGCGCGCCCTGCTCTTCAAGGCCAATCATCTGGAGCACATGGGGCGCACCCGCGCCGCCCTGGGTTTCTACCAGGCCGCCCTGCAGGTCGCGGCGCAGCAGCCCGATCGCATTCCCGACGACGTGCGCCAGGGCCTGGCGCGGGCCCAGGCTGCCAGCGACCGCTACGCCGGAGAGTATGAGGACTATCTTCGCAGCACCCTGGCCAAAGCCGGGTTGAATGAGGGCGCCAGTCCGCGCTTCGCCGAGTCCCTGGACATTCTCACGGGGCGTGCCCAGGTGCAGTTGCAGCAGCCCACGCGCTATTACTTTCCCGGCCTGAAGCAGGCGGCGTTCTTCCCCCGCGAGGAGTTTCCCTGGCTGGAGGAGCTGGAATCACACACGGATGCCATGCGCGAGGAGCTGCAAGCCCTGCTGACGGGCGAAGAATCCTTCCATCCCTATCTGGAACAGGACTCCCACGCTCCCCAGCTCAATGACTCGGCGAACGTGGGCAGTATGGACTGGAGTGCCTTCTACCTCTGGCGCGACGGTGAGCTGGTGCAGGAGAATGCTGCGCGCTGTCCCCGGACCGTTGCCGCCCTGAAGCGGGTGCCGGCCCCCGATGTGCCCGGCCAGGACCCCACGGCGCTGTTCTCCCGCCTGAAGCCCGGTGCGCGGATACCGCCGCACAACGGCATGCTCAACACCCGGCTCATCTGTCACCTGCCCCTGATTGTGCCGCCGAATTGCGGCGCATTGCGCGTGGGCAACACGACCCGCCCCTGGGTCGAGGGAGAGGCTCTGGTGTTTGATGACAGCGTTGAACACGAGGCCTGGAACGACAGCGGTCAGGAACGGGTCGTGTTGCTGTTTGACCTGTGGCGACCGGAACTCGGGGACGAAGAACGTCGCTGGGTGCGAGAGCTGTTGCAGGCGGTGCAGGACTTCGGGGACTAGCTCCGCCCTACTTTGAGCGCCGCACGCCCCTCAGCACCCAGGCGGCGCTGCGCTGGTCGGCGCCCATGGCAAGGCTCTCGCTGGGTTCCAGGGCTACGCCCGCCTCGTCCAGGGCTCCACGCCACTGCGCCAGAGCGGACTCATCGAGGGCCGCGCTCACCATGGCCTCCATGCGATCCCGGAACGCTATCAGTTCCTCCTCGACGCGCCTCACCCATTGTTCGATGTCCGGCGCGCTGTAGCTGTAGGGACGGCGGTACATGTGGGCGATGTCGCGGTAGATGGCAAACGGCAGCTTCCCGGCACCGTCCGTCCCGGTGTCCTTCAATATGGCTTCCAGCGCCTGGATCCGCGGCGCCAGGGCGCGGTCGGCGACGTTGAAGCTGTCCTCGCTGCCGCTCTGGTCCCGGAGGGCGCAGGCGCTGTGCAGAAAGGCAGAGAAGGCCCCGAGTACGCCGCTGTCCAGCGTGGACTGGAGGGCGTCAGCCGTGGCGCGGCATTCATCATGGATGGCGCCGCCGCGTTGATGGAGCACCGCCGCGAATTGCCCTCCGGGACGCAGGACCCGGGCAGCTTCGGCCACGGCGCCGATGCCCGCGTATTCCATGCCGAACTGGGATAGCACCGCATGGAAGTGGCCTTCGGGTACGGGAATGCTCGCGGCGCTGGCGCAGATCGGCGTGATGGACGGGTACTGCGCTCGCACCAGTGCCAGAGCTGCGGGGGAAATGTCCAGGCAGTGGACTTCCGGGTCGGTGCTCCCGGTGCGTGCGTTCAGGGCGAATGCAGTGACGGCGCCGTCTCCTGAGCCCAGGTCCAGGATCCGCTGGCCAGTGGCTTCCGCCGCGAGAAAGGCAATGAAAAAGGCGCCCCAGAATGCCTGGAGCGCCTCGTCTTTGGGGCCGCCAACGCCGGCTTCGCCGACGCGTTTGCTATTGGTCCAGTAACTGTCCCAGGGATCGCAGGCGACGCCCGTGTTCGCCGGCTTATAGGCCACCTTCGAGGGGGCCACCAGCCTGGGCACTGCGACGCTGCCAGTCACTCACGGCACTGCCTGCTCCGGCAGAGGCCGCTTCCCGTTGGGCGCGAGTGGTGCAGACTTTCTGCTTGAAGCGCGTGCCGGTTACCAGCTCGCGCTTGCAGATGATGTCATCCCCATCATCCGTGGCGGCCACGGCTTCTGCAGAAGACGCCGCTTCAGTCGTGGTTGAGGTGGCTGCAGTCTGCTGAGTGCTGCTCGAACAGGCTGCGACAAAAACACAGGACAGCAAAATAAGATGTTTAAGCATGGAGTTGATTCCCCGGTAGTTGATTCGGAACAGTCCGCTCTTTCTCTTCTATGGGGCGGACTTGGTCTTGCCTACCCTAGACCTTCCGCAGGTCTACGTCTAGGCGATTAATTGTTTGTGAATGTTTTCGGCGTTATCGGCAGTCAGTGGCGCTGCTTTGGACTCGCCATGAAAAAGCCCGGGCCTTGCGACCCGGGCTTTCCTTTTTCGGGGGCGTTGGAGGCGCCGGGCGCCTCCGCTGATCCCGATTGGTCACCCGAGGGCGACCGGGGTTTCCCGTTCTTAGAACTGGAAGGTACCGCCCACAAACCAGTAGCGGCCCAGAGCGTCGTAGACGCCGGGGAAGGTATTACCGTTACCGAAGATAGACGGACCCGCGTCGGTCAGAGGCGGCTCTTCGTCCATCAGGTTGGTGATACCGGTACGCAGCGTGATCATGTCGGTGACATCCCACAGGGCAGACACGTCCAGGTAGTTCTGGGCGTCCAGATCCCAGCTGCCGTCTTCGGTGCAGGTGCCGCCAGTGCCGAGCACA
>CAXBBA010000158.1:0-5690 GCA_963973805.1 uncultured Halieaceae bacterium
CCTATGGATCCATGGCCCTGCTCGCCGACGGCCTGCACATGGGCTCCCACGCTACGGCTCTGGGCATCACCGTGTTTGCCTATGTGCTCTCGCGCCGCCTGGCCACCGATCCGCGGTTTTCCTTCGGCGTTGGCAAGATAAACAGCCTGGCGGGCTTTACCAGCGCCGTGCTACTGCTCGGGTTCGCCCTGCTGATGGTGGCGGAGAGCATCGGGCGCTATTTCAATCCCGTGGCCATCGCCTTTGACCAGGCGCTGATCGTGGCGGTGCTCGGCCTTGTGGTGAACGGCGGCAGCGCCGTCCTGCTGGCGTCGACACCGCATCACGGCCATCATCACGGACATGAGCACCATCATGGCCATGACCATCACCACGGCCATGACCACAACCTCCGGGCCGCCTACCTGCACGTCCTTGCCGATGCCCTGACCTCGCTGCTGGCCATCGCCGCACTGCTGGCTGGCAAGCACTACGGCCTGAACTGGCTGGACCCCTTCATGGGTATCGTCGGCGGAGCGCTGGTGGCCCGCTGGTCCTACGGACTGATCCGGGAGACCTCCGCCGTGCTCCTGGACAGCCAGGCTGCGGACACCACGCTGGCGCGCGTAAAAGCGGCCATCGAGACAGACTCTTCAGACCGCGTCAGTGACCTGCATCTCTGGAGCATCGGTCACGAAATCCACGCTCTGGAACTGGTGGTCGTCAGCCATGATCCACGGCCGCCAGCCTGGTACAAATCCCGCCTGCCCGAGGACCTTGGCGTAGCCCACGCCACCGTCGAGATCCACCGCTGCGGGGATTAGAGCCCGCCGAAACTGTAGTCGAACTGCACACCGTAGAACGCCGGCGGACCCGCCACAAAGGTGGGGTTGCCGAAGGAGCCACCGGTGTTCCCCGCGTCTACGAGGTATTCCTCGTCCAGGGCGTTCGTGGCGAACGCCGTCAGGCGCCACCCCTGCTCCCGGTTCGCGATCCCCGCGCGCAGATCGAGAAGGCCATAGCCATCCTGACTGATGTCCAGGCCCGCGATCGGCGCATTCTCGGTCTCGAAGAACACGTCGGAACGGTAGTTGTAGACTGCGGACCCCGTGAAGGACAGCGGGCCGCCCAGAGGACGATCAAAGAGAATACCCGCGGCCCCGGTCCACTCGGGCTGCAGACGGAAGCGATTACCGGCGAAAACACCGTTACTGCTGTCGTCGTCGATCTGCGCATCGATGTAGGCAAAATTCCCGAACAGCTCCGTGTACTCGCCCAGCAGAACACGCAGCTCTCCCTCTACGCCAATGTTCTCGGCGGCTCCTGCGTTGTCCGTATAGAAGTTGCCTGACTCGTCCTGCAGCGTCACCTGGAAGTCCGAGTAATCCTGGAAGAACACCGAAGCGCTGTAGGTCACGCGATTTTCCGCTGCCGAGCCTTTTACGCCGGCCTCGTAGTTCCAGACGATCTCCGCCGGCACCTCGGTCGCATCGGCGACGGGGTTCCCCGCCCCATCGAGGGCCGCCACCACATCGATGACCTCGGAACGGCGCCCCTTGGCGATGGTGGCGTAGGCATTGAGCTGGTCGTTGACGCGGTACAGCGCATTGAAGCGCGGCAGCACATCGTCAAAATCCTCTGACGCCTCGACGACCGCACCGCCCGTATCCACCAGACCCGGCAACAGTGGTACCGGCGTACCGAGGAACGACAGGATCGTGGCGGCCGGTGCGTCGGCACTGAATCCGCTGCTGCGCTCCTCCCGCACGTAGCGCACGCCCGCAGTCAGCTCCAGCGCGTCACCGATGTGCCAGGTACCGTCGGCGAAGACCGAGATGACCTCGTTATCGCCGTAGTTGGTGAAGGTCGATTCATAGGGCAGCTCCGTAAAGGATGCACCCACGGCTGCCGCCAGAATGGGGGTCAGCAGTGGAACGGAGCCATCCGGATTGATGCAGTTCGCCGGAATCAGGTCAGACAGCACGCCGGCGCAGTTCAGGTAGATCGACTCCTCCGTGGAGAATGGCACGCCCTGGCTGCCGTCTTCGCTGAAGTAATTCGCGCCGACGATGTAAGTCAGGCGATCCGTCTCACCCACGAAACGAAACTCCTGATTGAACTGATCACCCTCGGCATCTTCCGCAAATTCCAGCCACCAGGCCTGGGTGCCATCGGCATCAAAAATTTCGAGGGACTCGAAGGAGCGCGCTGCCGTTATGGAGGTAAAGGTCAGGCTGTCGCTGATCGCCCATTCGACGCGCAGGTTAATGTCCTCCACCTCGCGATCCACACCCAGCGCAGCGGCGCCAAGGGCGTCGGCGGAGTAAGGGCTGCCCGCCATCTCCACAAAACTGAAGGGACTGGTGTCGCCTCCCGTCGGCGCGTAGATCCCGCTCTTGAACGCGGTGCCGGAATCCTCGTTCTCTTCCCAGGTGTACACGAGGTCCACCGTCAGACTGTCATTGGGCGTCCAGCGCAGGGACGGACGCAGGGAGACGCGCTCGATGGCATGCATGTCGTCCTGGCGCAGGCCATCGGGATTCTGGGACTGGGCCGAGCCCGCGATGTTGTCGATGAATCCGTCGCGGCTGCGATAGCTGAACGCGAGGCGTCCCTGCAGCGTGTCGTTCCCGCTGTTGATAAAGCCCCGGGCCTGCTGGGACGCGTAGTTGCCCAGCGCCAGGGACAGCGCTCCCGACAGCCCCGGCTCGGGGCGATTGGTGTACACGCTCACGGCGCCAACGGAAGACGCCGTGCCGAACAGCGTAGCTTGGGGCCCCTTGATCACCTCGACGCGATTGATATCGAACAGCTCAAAATAGCTGCCCCGGGAGCGGGATACATCGACACCGTTGTAATACACGGATACACGGGGGGAGGACTGCGCCGATCCGCTGTCCGAGGTAATACCGCGAATCACAAAACCCGGATTGTTCGGGCTTTGCTCCTGAATCACCAGGCCCGGCGTAATGTCCGAGAGCGCATCCATCTCCACGAGGGACAGGTTGTTGAGCAGGTCTCCGTCCCAGGCACTGATGGAAATGGGCACATCCCGGGAATTCTGCTCCCGCCGCTGGGCGTAGACCGTGACCTCTTCAATCTGGGCGAGGCGGGGTTCGGGAGACTGGGCAACAACCGCCGAGCTGGAGAGGGCGGCGATGGCGCTGGCAAGCACCGTGATAGTAAAACGGGGGCGGCGGGTATGGTTCATGGGGGGCACTTCCGAAAGCCGGGGAACAGGCCGCGCACGCTAGCGCAGCATTACTTCAGAAATGTGACAGCCGCTGCCCCCGGAAAATACGTTAAGGTGGCCTGTCCCCACCACGGACCTAGATTGCGCGAGACCATGCGTCCTGCCCTGCTGATTCTCCTGTCCTTCTCCTGCGCCTTTCTGTTGTGTGCGTGCAGCTCCTTCTCGTACTACCGGCAGCTGGCCAGCGGCCACTTCGCAGTCATGGGCAACGCGACTCCACTGGATAAGGCACTGGAAACCGCCACCCCGGCAACTGCCGACAAGCTGCGTCTGATTCAGCAGGCCCGGGACTTTGCGGAGCAGGAGCTGAAACTGGCCGCCAGCGGCAGCTACGAGAGCTACGTCGACCTCGATCGAAGCTACGTGGTGCAGAATCTCTATGCGGCGCCCGAGTTCTCCACGGACCTCAAACACTGGTGCTACCCGCTCGTGGGCTGCGCTGCCTATCGGGGGTACTTTGACGAATCCCAGTTGCACAGGGAACAGCTCCGCCTGTCCCGGGAGGGTTTTGACACGCACAAGGCACCGGCGATTGCCTATTCAACCCTTGGCTGGTTTGACGACCCGGTCCTGAATACCTTTGTTGCGCTTCCGGATCATCAGATCGTCGCGCTGATCTTTCACGAGCTGGCCCACCAACGGCTGTATCTGCGCGGTGATACGGAGTTCAACGAGTCCTTCGCCACCGCGATAGAGCGCGCCGGATTGCGGGCGTTCTATTCCAATCCCGATGCCCCCGAGCTCAAGGCCTACGACGCCCAACTCGCGACGAGCAGGCGCATTAACGCCCTCGCCCAGACCACGCGCGAGGACCTTGCGCAGTTCTACCGCCAAAACCTGCCGGACGCAGACAAGCGAGCCCGCAAGGCGGCCTTGCTCGCCGCCGCCTCCCGGGTCTACGCCGAAATCATCGGCCGCGAGATCGCCCCACTCAACAATGCGAGCCTGGGCCTTATCAACACCTACGGAGGGCTCGTCCCGGGATTCGAGGCGATACTAGAATCAGTGCATGGCGACGTGGAGGAGTTCGCCGCGCGCGTTCAATCCATTTCGCGCCTCGACGAAATCGAGCGCCATTCCTGTCTTCATGCCTGGGGTGATCCGGACCGCCCCGGACAGGCGAAACCTCAATGCTGGGAGTGAGCGGCCAAAGTCCTTGAACCCCCGGCGGTCACTCCTATACTGAAGGTGATTCTCGAGGATTTTGCGTATGGACCTGAAGTCACTTCTCGCCGCCGCCCTGGTCGTTTTACTCCTGAGTGGCTGCAAGATCGAGCTGAGCACAACCCCCGGGGGAAGAATTAGCACCGCATCGGGGAACTTCAGCTGTCTGCCGGACCAGGCCTGCCCGACGATCACCGTGCGCGACACCCTGTTTGACGAAACCTTTGTTGCGGTACCGGACACCGGCTTTGTCTTCGATGGGTGGCGCAAGCGTCACTACGGCTTCTGTGGTGGCCGCACGGACGATTGCCGCCTTGGCACCAGTGGCTTTGCCGGAAACGACAATCTGATCGGGGTGCTCGAGAGCGACCGAACCTTTTATCTGGAGGCGGTTTTTCGACCCCAGGGGGTGAGCGGTACGGCCCTGGCCCTGGCAGAGGAAGACCGACCAGCGACCTCTCCCTGCCCCAGTCAGGAGGTGCTCACGGATCCCCAGGAGCTCGCTTCATTCCGCGATGCGGTGCTGAACGGCGCCCTCGCATTCCGCGACGTGCCTTTCAGCAGCGGCGACCCGGACAACTTCAAGAAAAAATGCGGCCTTGAGGAATTCTGGGACCCGGCGGCCAACACCAACGACATCTCCCCCATGAACGTCGGCATCACCTCCGTCACCATCTCCCAACTGCTGAGCAACGGCAATGCGGGCATCTGCGCAACGGGATCGTCTCCCTCCAACTTCCTGAGTGGCTTCCCCCAGGCGGGCACCTATCGCACGGAGTTCCGGGCGGCGAAAGGCGGAGCAAACTATCTGGTTCGCCTGCGCAGCACCGTGACCGGTAGTGCCGCGGGGAACGAGTTCCTGACCGAATCCATCTCGAGCGACGACATCGAGAATACGCTTCAGTATCGAGTCAACGGTCAGGTGGCACACCACCCGAATGTGCTTGAATCCGTACTGAACGCCCTGAATAGCAGCGGAGACGCCATTCAGCTTGATGTGCTGCGCAGTGCCAACGACGACGTCATTCTCAGTATTGCTATAGAAGTCATCTGCGTCGCCAAGAGCTGATCGCGGGCAACAGAGTCAGATTGCACAGCAGGGCCAGAATCAGGCCCAGCGGCGTCAATATGCCGATGAAGCGATTGGTCTCGATGCCCGAGATCACCATGGTCGCCGTTGCCAGGGACAGGATCACCGACGTCGCCAGCAGCGCGTGTCCCGCCGCCAGCGCGTTGCGGCGCCAGCGCCGCGGATTGTGTCTACGTCGCCTCCAGACCATGTGGATAGCGTCAT
>CAXBBA010000159.1:0-5687 GCA_963973805.1 uncultured Halieaceae bacterium
CGACCTACCGCTTTGAACTCGACGACGGCAGCACCGTGGAGTTCAAGGGCAACGAAGAGGTGGAGTACGACGGCGAAGTGCACAGCGCCGCGAATCTCTACGACGCCCTCAAGGAAGGCTACTACGGGAAGCTCTGAACGCTTCCCCACCAATGCAGGAACCAGTCATGGCAAAGAAAATCGAGAAGAAGATCACCGGCTTCTCTGTGGCCAAACCGAAGAGCACCGCGGCGACGGAAGTCGCCGTCGATGAGAGCGAAGCCACCCCCATCGAACAGATGAACGAGCACGTGAGCCGCCCGGAGATGCTCGTGGGCGCCACCTACAAGATCAAGCCGCCGATGGCGGACCACGCGCTGTACATCACGGTCAACGACATCGTGCTCAATCCGGATACGGATCACGAAGTGCGTCGTCCCTACGAGGTGTTCATCAACTCCAAGAACATGGACCACTATCAGTGGGTCGTGGCCCTGACCCGCGTCGTGTCCGCCGTATTCCGCAAGGGGGGGGACGTCACCTTCCTCGTGGAAGAGCTCAAGGCGGTATTCGATCCCAAGGGGGGGTACTTCAAGGGCGGTGGCAAGTTCATGCCATCTCTTGTTGCGGAGATCGGCGAAGCCATCGAGACGCACATGATCACGATTGGCCTGCTGCAGCCGGAGGTACTGGGTGAAGCCCAGCGCGAAATCCTCCAGGAAAAGCAAAAGGACTACGAGTCACGCAAAGGCGAATCATCCCGCGACGGCGATTTCCCACCCTCGGCCCAGCTGTGCATGAAGTGCCACACCAAAGCGGTGATCCTTATGGACGGGTGTGTGACCTGCCTGAACTGTGGCGACTCGAAGTGCGGCTGAGCGCTTCGCTCTCCGCATAGCACTCCGCTTTCACCACGGTTCCGGCCGGTGCCGTGGCTCTCTCCCCTGTAGTCCCGACGCCGTCGGGAGCTGATGCGCGCTTACTGTACGAGTAGCCCGGGGCGCGAGAAATGGAAGCCCTGGGAATAGTCCACCCCGAGCTTCACCACCGCATCCTGAATCGTCTGGGATTCCACATGCTCTGCGATGGTTCGGATTCCGGTTTTTCGACAGAAGAACACGATCGCTTCCACGATGTCCTGGCTCACGGAGTCCGTGGCGATGCGGGAGATGAACTTGCGGTCGATCTTCACGTAATCCACATCCAGGTCCAGCACGCGTTCAAAGCTCGAATACTCGGCACCGAAATCATCGATGGCCAGCTTGAGGCCCAGATCCCGGAACGCCATGAGCTGGCGGATGTTGGCGGTTTTTGCCGAACGGCTCACCCCTTCGAGAATTTCCAGCACGACCCGCTCCGGCGCCAGGCCGTAGGCGTCCACGTGCTCCTGCAGAAACGACCAGAGGTAGCCCTCATTGAGGTCGTCCTCGCTGATATTGATCGAGAACTCCTCGTCCCGGGTGCTCATCACACGAAACGTCTTGCGAATCATCTGCCGCGTCAGGTGGGGAAGGTGGCCGGAAATCTTGGCGGACTCCAGGAACACGCCGGGGCCGAGCACCTGTCCATCGTGATCGATGCGCGCCAGCGCCTCATACTTGTCGAAACAATGCGCTGTGTTGTTCCAGATGCCCTGAAAGTGCGGCACCACAAGATCATCGCGGAGCGCCTGGTGGAGAATGCCATTGGCTTCGATAAGCTCCCGGTGCGCCGCCCCCAACTGTTCAGCAGCGGTATCGATACGCTTGTGCATCCCCCCATCGCGGGCCACGCGCAGCGCCGTCGCCGCCCGGCGTAGCAGGTCCGAGCCCCCCACCGCGCCACCAAAGGAAAATGAGGCGTATACCCGCACCTGTGTCGTCCGAATCTCGTGATCCAGAAAGTAGTCGCGCATTTGCGACGCGAGCCGGTCTACCTGCTCATCGTCGAACAGCAGCAGGGCAAAACGTCCGGGACCGATGCGGGCGCAGAAATCCACGGGAAACTCCGCCGCGATGTGCTCGGCGATGACGCCAACGATACGGTCCGTCTCTTCGAAGCCGTAGGCGCTGTTGAGGGTGGTGAGTTCGTTCAGGGAGGCAATGAGCAAGGAACGACCACTCCCCGCATCCAGCAGGTTCTCGAGGGCAGTCTTGGTGCCGAAGCCCGTCAGGCGATCCCGCTCCTGCAGATCCAGAATCTCCTCCGTCTGCGCCATGCGCTCGAGTTCGATGGCCACGAGATTCGCCACCACCTCAAAGAGCGTCATCACATGCTCCTCATTGCGCAGGGGAGCCTCGTGGAGGGCGACGAGCACACCGGCCACAGCGCCCGACGACGCATAGAGCGGCGCGCCGACATAGGCCTGGATATTCATCTCCTTCAGCAGATCGTCCTGGGGATACAGATCCTGCACCTGCTCGGGATAAATGCAGATGCGGTCCTGGGAGACGAGGTCGCAGGGTGTGTACTTGAGGTCGTAGCTGATGTTGTCCACTAATTCGCCGTGGCTCAGCATGGCGAGCGTGTCAGATCTCAGACCATCTTCGCTCAGGCGCGCGACGAATACGTAGTCGCAGCCGCTCGCTTCACCGACGCACGTGACGACCTGGCGAAAAAAATCCTCACCGTGGTGCTTGAAGACGAGCTGCGAAATTCGCCGCAAATGATTCAGTAGCTCTGTGCCCACGGGTCTCGCCTCAGCACTTCCATGTGAAAATGGTATTTACTCTAGCGGATATGCTGCCGAAGGTCTTGCCCGGACTTGCGATTCAGGACACTTTCAAGCGTCGCCGCATGCGCTGAAGCAAACGAAAGAGACGATGCGCGGGCTTTGCCCGGTGGCGGGAGCCACTACTGCGCCGGGAGTACGCATCGGCGACGGTGAGCTGGTTCAGCAACGCCTGCCCCTCGCGAAAGCGACGAATGTTCTCGAGCACCAGCTCGAGCATGCGCGCCTCCCGGTCCGGCATTTTCGGCGTGCAATGGGGCGTTATCAGCAGGTTCGGCGCCGACCACAGCGGGTGATCCGGGGGCAGGGGTTCCTGCGTCGCCACGTCCGTGGCTGCACCGGCGATTTTTCGCTCATCAAGAGCCCGCACCAGCGCCGCCTCATCCACCACTTCACCCCGGGCTACGTTGATCAGGAACGCGGAGCTCTTCATCATCGCCAGCTCCCGCTCGCCGATGAGCCGATGACTCTGGTCATTCAGCGAGGCCGCCAGCACCACAAAGTCACTGCGACGCAGAAGCGACTCCAGGGTCGCCCCGTCGTCCGCACAATAAAGCTCATCCACATCCTCGCAGCTGTGGGAGCGGCGGCGGTACGCAATCACCGTCATCCCAAAGGCCCTGGCCTTCCGGGCCAGCGCCTGCCCCGTGTGCCCCAGACCCACTATGCCCAGGGTCTTTCCGTACAGCGCCCGGAGCTCCTCTTGCCCCGACACACCCCAGCAGTGCGCCCGCTGGGCATCCAGAAACACAGGAAAGCGAAAGTTGAGCGCCTGCATGAAGAACAGGGCGTGCTCCGCCAGCGCTTCGGCGGACCTGCCAGCACCACTGGTCATGGCCAGGTCGCCACGCAAGTATTCGAGTTTTGCAGAACGCTCCACACCCGCATGGACGAAGTGCACCCATCGCAGCCCGGGCGCGTCGATAAGCTCCCCGGGTAAGTCTTCCGCGAGCACCGCAGCATCGGCACGGCTCAGTGCCGTGCGCAGAGCGGCCTGGTCATGGCCAGCAAGCTCCACGACCTGCCCCGGCGCCATCGCCTCGCGGATGGCTCCCAGGCTCGGCTCACTCCAGGAGAAGGTCGTCACCAGGCATTCCATACTCGCTATCCCCCTCCTTTGCAGACTTCAGTCACAGCAACTCCATTTTTGATGGCAGTCGCTCCGAATTGCGACGGTACTCGCCGGGAGACACGCCTTCCCAGCGCCGAAAGGCATGCTGAAACGCGCTCTGGTCATTGAAACCAAGATACAGGGCTATCTCCTGCAGTCTCAACTCGCGGTTCTCCAGCAACTGCTGCGCCAGCTCCCGGCGCACCTCGTCGAGGAGTTTCTGATAGCGAAGATTCCGCTCTCCCAGGCGCCGCTGCAACGTTCGAGAAGACATATCGAGCTGAGCCGCCACCTGGCGAATCTTGGGCAGCCCCCCCGGCAGCTGCTGGAGCACGACTTCACGCACCCGGTTCAGAAACCGGTCTTCGCCGCGCAGATCCATCAGGCGATTGCGGGCCAGCTCCAGAGTGACACGGTACAGATCCTCTTCGCCAAAAAGCGCAGGTTGCTGCAGAAAGTCCGGCGAGGCTTCGATGCGGTAGGCACGGGCGCCGGTGCGCACCTTGGCCTGCAACAGCTTCGCCAGCTGTTCCGCGGAACGCTCGTCATCATGGGCGAGCTCCAGATACAGCGGCGGCAGGGCGTAGCCGATCTGGGTGCTGGCCAGCACCACGATGTTCGCAATGAGGTGCTCCACCATATGTCTGTGCACGGCGCGTGGATCATCAAACTGCAGTTCGATGCCCAGCTGCCCGGGACTCCGTTCTCGTATACGAAAACGCAGAAAATTGAGTTGCAGTTCGGAGTAGTCCATCAGCGCGGATACTGCGGTGAACGCATTCGGCGCTGCCACCGCCAGATGGGAGACCAGCCCCCAACTGCGGGGAAAGGGCCTCGCCCCCATGTTCATGCCAAAGCATTGATCTCCCGTGAGTGCCACACCGGCCTCGAACAGCGCCCGATAGTTCGCCAGGGAAACCCGACCTTCCGGCAGCGGAGGTGTCGACGAGAGCCCGGCCGCCCGCCGTACAGCTTCGGGGGTATGACCGAGTTCGCCCAGGTAATCGAACGCGGCGCGGGCGAACTCACGCGATACGGAAGGAACATGCATTGGCGGATTACAGCACAGAGTGGCGCGAATTCACAATATGGCGCAAATTCACAACGCTAGACTGGACCTCGAAATCAATCACACCGAGGCCGCGCCATGTCCCGCGTACACGACATCGTCAATCCGACCATCATGGGTGACGAGCAGAGCATGCACGCCCTGCTGCGGGAGCTCCGCGATGAGAACCCCATTGCCTACTGCGACCACCCCGACTACGAACCGTTCTGGGTCGTTACGCGCCACGAAGACATCAAGGCCATCAGCCGGAAGAACGAGTTCGGCACGCGCAACGGACTGGAAACGCTGATCCACATGGACGACCCGAAGCATCGCAAGCTTCGCGGGGTGACCCGGGAGTGGTTCAAGCCCGGCCCCGTTGCCCGCCTCACCCCGACGGTGGAGACGATCGCCCGGGAGTTCGTGGATCGCATGGAAGCCTTGGGCGGCGAATGCGACTTCGTCAAGGATGTGGCGCTGCTGTACCCGCTGCGGGTCATCATGAAAATCCTCGGCGTTGCCCCCGAAGAGGAACCCATGATGCTCGAGCTGACCCAGGAACTGTTCGGCGGCCAGGACCCGGACCAGACCCGAGGCAAGGATACGCAGGAAGGCCTGTCGGTATTGCTGGATTTTTTCAGCTACTTCAAGGGTGTGGTCGAGGAGCGGCGCAAGAACCCGACCGATGATCTTGCCTCGGTGCTGGCCAATGCGACGGTCGATGGCGCACCCCTGGAGGAGCTGGACCTCATCAGCTATTTCATCATCACCGCCACCGCCGGTCACGACACCACTTCGGCGACCACCGCCGGCGGCATGAAGGCTCTTTTGGATACACCG
>CAXBBA010000160.1:0-5682 GCA_963973805.1 uncultured Halieaceae bacterium
TGAGCGTCGGCACGAAGTCCGTCGCGAGGTTGGCGGAACCCGAGGGGAACGATCCCTGCTCCCGGATGCGCACGGTGATGACTCTTCCCTCGGACTCGACATCGATCTTGCCTGTTTCGATCTCGTCCTCAAGCTGTTCCTTGAGCTTGTCCGCGTCCGCCTTGGTCTCCGCCAGCAGCGCCTCAATCTTGGCCTCGAGCATCTCCTGGACTTCGGCCTCGGTGAGTTCCGAGCGATTGACTTCGAGCGTGTTATCGAAGCTCTGATCCGTCACCTGCTGAATTGTTTCGACGGGGCTTTCCGTGGTCTCGCCGGGACTGAACTCGAGGGCGACGACGCTCGTGCCCCGGGGGATGTCATCCAGTTGCAGTTGGTTCTGTACGCCAAAGGCCATGGACATAGATCCGGCGATCTGTTTGAACTTTTCGACGTCCATCTCCGAAAAAGACAGCAGCAGCACGAAGAAGCACATCAGCAGGGACATGAGATCGGCGAAGGTCGCCATCCACGCCGGGGTTCCTGGGGGGCCGTCGTCTTCTTCGTCTGCCATGGTCAGGTCTGCCGCTTACTCTTCGCCGCCGCGCTTCGCGGGGTCGAGGTAGGCCTTGAGCATGGACTCGATGATGCGTGGGTTCTGGCCTTCCTGAATCGCCAGGACGCCATCGATGCACATGGAGCGAATGCGCTTTTCATCCACTTTGCGTAGTGTGAGCTTGTCGGCGATGGGCATCGCGATCATGTTCGCGAGCATGGCACCGTAGAGCGTGGTGAGCAGGGCGACGGCCATGGCGGGACCGATGGACTTGGGGTCGGACATGTTCGACAGCATCTGCACCAGACCGATCAATGTGCCGATCATGCCCATGGCCGGTGCCACATCGGCGGTGGCGCTGAAAACCTTCGTGCCCCAGGTATGGCGGTCGATGGTCTCCTGCATGTCTTTCGCCAGTACCGTCTGCACCACTTCCTTGCTGTTGCCGTCGATGAGCATCTTTATGCCCTCATCGAGGAACGCGTTGTCGATTTCCTGATTTTCGAGGGCCAGCATGCCCTCTTTGCGCGCGACATTGGCAAGTTCGACGATTTTTTCGATCAGGGACTCGGGGTCGTCGGTCTTGTTGAAGAACGCGCCCATGGCCACCTTGAACGCGCCGAAGAACTGGCCCATGGAAAACTTGATCATGACGACCATGACCGTGCCTCCCAGCACGATCAGGATCGAGGGTATGTTGACAAACACGAGGGCGGAGCCACCCGTGAGAATGGCTGCGAGCACGATGCCGATGGCACCGAGCATGCCGACGAGGGTCGCCAGATCCATGGCAGTCCTTAGTAAAGGTCGTTGTTAAACCAGCCGCTAAAGTATACACAGGCTTTCCGGGCCAGGTTCACCTGAGCTATCGTTTGCCGGGGGCAATTTTACCCTGTTTGGGGCAGTTCAATTGTAACGCCCTCAGAGGACTGTCGTGGAAGAACTGCAGCTCGCACTGACCACAGCCCGCGTTGACCAGCGCAACTTCGGGTTGTGGATCAACAACTGGCAGGTGGGCCAGACCCTGAATGCACTGGTTACCAACCAGCTGCCCACGGGGGAGCTGGTGCTTCGGGTGGGGGGGCAGCAGATCACCGCGACGGCGGACATACCCATTCAACAGGGTGCGCAGCTCCAGCTCGAGGTCAAGGAGCTGCGGCCCGTTCCCACGCTGCGCGTCGTCAGCCCCACCGCGAACGTGCCGGCGTCCCAGGTCGGCGGCACACTGCAGTTGCTGGCACCATCCGCCGATGGCGTGGCGAGTCGTCCCCTGGCTCATGTGGCCCAGGCGTTGCAGGCGGGGGTTGCGCAGAGCAGTTTACCCGCAGGGCTTGTCGATACGCTGGACGCCGTGCTGCGCCAGGTATCGCGCAGTGAGCGCCTTACGCAGCCCCAGGGGGTGGCCGCCGCGGTGCGCGAGTCCGGTGTGTTCCTCGAGAGCGGCCTGCGCGCAGAGCAGTCCGGGCGAACCTTTTCCCCCGGCCAGGACATCAAGGCGGGCCTGTTTCGTGCGCTCGGGCGTGTGGATGGGGCCCTGGCAGAGGTGGCCGCCCTGGGTCTGGGCGGCGCCGATGCCGATATGTTGCGGGAACTGAAGCGCGACCTCGAAGGGGGCATTGGCCGCATCACGGTACATCAGCTCAATTCCCAGCCTGCGGAAGGTTCCCAGGGGCGCGGCTGGCAGCTCGAGATTCCCGTGCAGCACGCCGGCGCGTTCCACAGTCTGCGCATCGATATTGAGCGTGACGGCCGCGGTGGCGGTGACGGCGGGGACGCGCCGGAAGGTGATGAAGAGCACTGGACGGTGCGTCTTTCTCTGGCGCCGCCGGCGCTCGGTGCCGTGGAACTCTCTCTGGACCTGCAGGGTGAGCGCCTTAGCCTGCGCCTTGCAGCTGAGCGCAGCGAGGTGCGCGCCCTTCTGGACAGCGGTCTCGACCGTCTGCAGCAATCCCTCGCCAGCCGCGGGCTCGAACTCGTCACCACGGTCACCGCTGCGCTTGAAAGCCCCGAAGTTCCCGGGGAGCCCGAACCCGCTCCCCCCACGCTGGACCTCCACGCATGAGTAGCTACTCGGATCACGATGACGCCCCAAGTCGCTCCGCCGCGCTCCATTACAGCGGAGAGGGTGCCCCGGTTCTTGTGGCCAAGGGGGATGGTGCGCTGGCGCAGCGCATCGTTGCAACGGCCCAGGCCCACGACGTGCCGATCGTTCAGGATCAGCAGCTGACAGGCCTTCTCTGCCAGTTGCCCCTGGGCGATGAGATACCGCCGAACCTGTATGTGGCGGTCGCTGAGGTGCTGGCCTATGTTTATCGCCTGAGTGAATCGGTGGACGAGCGGAGCTGAGACGCCACAGTCCGCGTAACCCCCTGTCGCGGCGGACCTTTCCTGGGGTATGCTCTGTCTCCATCTGGGACAGTTTGGCGGCAACTGGAATCGATGGACAAAACGAAGGCTCTAGAGCAGCTGACGCTGCGCCTGGCGCGCCTCGCGCATGGCGTGGACAGCGACCTCGACGAATTACTCGGTCGCATCCGCGACGAACTCAAGGGCGAGGGCCGTGCCCGTAAGCTGGATGATCTGTCCAGCCAGCTGGCTCGATCCCTGATGCTCAGCACGGGGATCGATGTCGACAAGTCCACGAGCATCGAAGGCGGTTACGACCTGTCGGGCCTGCGCAAACTCATCCGCTCCATGCCCGTGCGCGGTGATGAGCAGCAGCGCATGAATGAGCTGGTGCAGCAGGCCGCCTCCGGCCAGAGCAGCATCGCCCGCCAGAAGGCCCTGGTGGACCTGCTCGGCACTGCAGGTGAAGCGCTGCGCGAAGTGGCCTCCCGCGACAAGTCCGAGGCGGGCGTGATGGGCTGGCTGGGCAAGAAGTCCAGCGCCTCCAACGGTGAAAGCCGCTACGTAACCCTGTTTGCGCAGCTCCTGCAGCGCCTGGTAGAGCATATCGACGTGCTCAACGGCAATGCGCTGCGAAGCCACTCCATCAAGGATTCTTTGGAGCACGTGGTGCATCCGGATCAGGCGCAGCACTTGCTGGACGAGGTGATCGAAGAGATAGAGTCCATCGATTCCCGGATACGCGCCGAACGCAATCAGACGACGGATTTTCTCGGTGACCTGCGGGATCGCCTGGACGGCTTTGAGGATGTGCTGAGCCTGTTGGCGGACGGTGGTGACGCGTCCCTCAAACGTTCCGAAGATTTGCAGAGCAGTGTCGATGCGGACACCCGTTCTCTGGGCGAGGCGACGAAGTCTGACGACATCAACGAATTGCGAGGACTGGTGGACGCGGGACTGACGCGCATCACGGAGCGCCTCGCGGAGCATGTAATGGCCGAGCGACAGCAGCATGAGGTGTCCAAGGCGCGCGTCACAGAGCTCAATGACCGCCTGGCGGCGCTGGAGGATGAGGCGGATGTATTGCGCAGCGAACTCAGGAACAAGAACGATCTGGCGCTCAAGGATGCGCTGACCGGCGTCTACA
Organism: uncultured Halieaceae bacterium; assembly: GCA_963973805.1. Classification (GTDB taxonomy): domain Bacteria; phylum Pseudomonadota; class Gammaproteobacteria; order Pseudomonadales; family Halieaceae; genus Congregibacter. Next base: position 4,026 of record CAXBBA010000160.1, read on the forward strand.
ATCGAGCGGGTTACGACGAGCGTACTGTGGAGCTGTTCGCCCGCTGGCAGCGCTCCGGCGCCCCCCTGTCCCTCGTTTTTGTGGATTGCAACAAGTTCAAGGAAATCAACGACACCTATGGCCACGCTGCGGGGGATCTCGTGTTGGTGAAAGTGGCGGATGTGCTGCGTGCCCGCGCCCGCGCCAGTGACATCGTGTGTCGCTACGGCGGCGATGAGTTTGTCATCCTGCTGCCGGACACCCATGCCGGTGGCGCCGAGACCTTTGCCCGGAGCGCGTGCCAGGAAGTGCTCGATGCGGGCTTCAACGATAACGGTAAACCCCTGGATGTCTCCATCTCCTGCGGTGTAACGGAATTGATATCGGGGGATACCCTTGAAAGCGCCATGGGGCGGGCCGACGAGGCAATGTACAAGGCCAAGAAGATGGATGGCGTTCAGGTCTGCTCGGTGGTTTGAGCGCGCCCGAAATTCCGGCCGCGGGATTTGCCAGCGCGGGTAGCTGAATAGCAAAAGAATAAGGGTGTGGATTCGTGGTGGACACGGAAGACTGGAAGGCGCGCTATCGGAAGGAAGCGGGAGAGTGGGAGGTCACCGAGGATCTCCTGCGTCGTGTGCTGGGTCGTCTCACGATCGCCGCCGAAGGCGTCTCCGATGAGTTGGACGGGGTGCTGGCGAGCATGCAGCGCCATGCCCGGGACCGCGACGACCGCGCCCTCGAAGCAGACCTCAAGACGCTCACCGCGCAGCTGCGGCGCCTGGATGGTGCCGCCCCCTCTGCACCCGCACCCGCACCCGCACAGCCAGAGGAGCTGCCCGATGCGCCGCGCTCGGAGCACAGCCGCGATGGCGGGGTTCGAGAAGTTCTCCTGGCGATCGTCGATGAAGTGGCGGTGGTGCAGCCCGGCGCGGGGGCCATGGAAACGCTTCGGGAGAAGCTCCAGCGTGGAATCGGTGGGGACTGGAACTCAGTCCTCGACAGGGTGATCGGCGAGATTCGCTCCCTCATACAGCGCATCAGCTCCGAGAAGCAGGCCCTGGAGCAGCTGGTACAAGACGTCAGTACAGAGCTGGGGGGAATCAGCGAAGTACTGGTTGAAGAACGCGATGGCATGGAGTCGGGGCGGAGTGACGCGCTTGCACTCCACGACATCATGCGCGATGGCGTCACGCGAATTCAGCAGCAAATCGACACGCAATCCGATATCGATCAGCTGAAGTCCAGTATCAACCTCTCTCTGGAGGGGATCCGCCTGGGTGTCGCGGAGTTTGTTTCCCGGGACGAAGAGCGTTTTGCCGCAGCTCAGGCGAGGAGCGAAGCGCTCCAGGAGCGCATCGGTCGTATGGAGGACGAGGCGGAAGAAATGCGGAAGAACCTCGAGCGCAATCGCGAGAAGCTCCTCCAGGACACGCTCACGGGTGTGCGCAGCCGCCTGGCCTACGATGAAACCCTGGCGAGGGAACTGAGTCGCTATCGGCGCTACCACAGCGTGTTTTCCCTGGCGGTGCTGGACATCGACCACTTCAAACGTGTCAACGATGATTATGGTCACAGTGCCGGTGACAAGGCTTTGAAGCTGGTAGCGGAGCTCATGCAGGGACGCATCCGGGAGTCGGATTTCATTTTCCGCACGGGAGGCGAGGAGTTCGTCGTTCTG
>CAXBBA010000161.1:0-5670 GCA_963973805.1 uncultured Halieaceae bacterium
GAGGAAGCCACTGAGGCGCTGGCGGTAAGCCTCACGACCGCGCACATTGGTACCCAGCGTGGCCGTGTGTTCATTGAGAAAATCTTCGCTGACGCAGCCTGCCACCGCATCGGGGTCGCCGGCATTGAGACCACCGAGATAACGCTCGACGAGCTGCCTCGCCGCATCGCGGTCGGTCATTGTTTCATCGGCTCCCATACCGTGTCCTTTTCCATGATTCGTTGGTTTTAAGTGATGGCACCGCAGCGCTATACGATAGCCCGCGCCTGATCAGACCTACGCGGATGACGCGGCCCTTTCCCGGCATGCCCGGGGAGAGATTCCATAGGCCTTGCTGAAAGAGCGACTGAAATGGGCCGGATCGTTAAAGCCCCAGCGGAAGCAGATGTCCGTAATCGACAGGTCCGCACAAATGGGGCTCTGAATATCTGCCCGCGCGCGCTCCAGTCGTCGTCGCAAACGGTACGCGCGAAACGTGTCGCTCTGCTCAGCAAAGAGCTTCTGTAAATAGCGGGTCGAGACCCTGTTCAAGACCGCGATGTGATCCAGGGACAGCTCCGGATCGCTGAGTCTCAACTCGATGGACTGGCGAATTCGCTGCAGCGCGGCGACCCGGGGAACGGGATCGATTTGCTCCAGCGCCTGTCTGCCCAGGAGAAATTCCCGCACCCACAATTCAACAGGTCGCAGCTCCTCGCTGCCGACCCGATGCAAGGTCAGCCCCAGCGATCGGAGCATGGAGAGAAACACCTGGCCCATGCCATCCTCTTCGCCGATGCGAAGAACGCGCAATTCTTCAGGGACAGAGGCGGACGAGCCGAGCAGCGGTGCCGGAACCTTGATGAATAGCTGCTGGAACGCGCTGCTGAAACGCAGGTGCGCGGAGCGGCCCGTCGGGGCATAGACGATATCGTTGACCGTCAACCGCTGCGTGTCAGCGCCAGTGAACAACTGGGCCTCGCCCTCGAGAAGCAAGGAAAGCCACACTCCATCGGGTTGCGCGGCGTAGGCACCGAGGAATTCGTGAGGCCCCGCAGCGACGCGCGAGACTTCGGTGCCGAGGTGGGACCTGAGGAAAACAGCCTCTCCATCAAGCCGGCTGCGATCGGGCATCGTCGCCACAGGCAATCGCAACCGGTCCAGAGTCTGGCGCCAGGTTTGGGTTCTGAGTGCAAGAGGCAGGGAATCCGTGGCCACGCGCCAGGCCTTGACGGCTGTCTCGGTCACTGGACCTCAGATTCCGTTGACAGTTTCAGGCCCCAAGAAGCTCTCGGGCCTGGGCCGTATCTCTGCCCATTTGATCAATGAGTTGATCGATGTTGTCGAACTTCGCTTCGCCACGGAGGCGGCGCACGGGGCGAATTCGCAGAGTCTTGCCGTAGATATCCTGATTGAAGTCAAAGATAAAACTCTCTACCTGGCCTACAGGTATTTCGAACATGGGCCGAATTCCGATGTTAGTGGCAGAGGGGTGCCAGCGCAACTCGTCCTCGGGTTTGCTCCCGTACTCGCCATCCTCTACGCATACCCAGGCGGCGTACACGCCGTACGCAGGGTGAATAACATCCCCCAGGGGCACATTGGCGGTCGGATATCCCAGGGTCCGCCCCCGTTGGTCGCCTCGCACGATTTCGCCGACCATCTCCCACTGCCAGCCGAGAAGCTCGTTGGCGCGCTCAATTTCCGCTTCCTGCAATGCCTGCCGGATGTCGGTGCAGGACACGACACGACCTTCATCGTCCTCGAAGCGTTCGAAGATCGTCACGTCGTAACCGGCTTCGCGCAGCGCTACCGGTGTGCCACTGCGCAGCTGAGCGAAACGAAAATCGTAGCCGACGACAATATGAGAGGGCTGCACACCCTTGACCAGGCAATGGTCGATGAACTCGTCGGGCTTCTGGCTCGCGAAGTCCCAGTCAAACTCCAGCTCGATCAACCACTCTATACCCGCTTCTTCGAGGCGCCGGCGCTTCAGGGGCGGCTGGGTCAGTCGAAACGGCGGATCATCGGGACGGAACAGTTTGCGGGGATGGGGCTCGAAGGTCATCAACGCCAGGGGCTTGCCGAGGCGCCGCGCAATGCGGCCCGCCTCATCGATCATGGCCCGATGGCCCCTATGAACACCATCGAAGTTACCCAGCACCAGGACCGCGCCCAGCACTTCCTCCGGAAGCCCTCGCAGACTCGTCAGCAATTTCATGGTGTGATCACACTCCTTCTTCAATCATTCACCCGGCCCTTCAAAGAGGGGCGGAAAGTGTAATCACCCTGACCGCGGGATGCTAGGCGAGTAAATCGCAGATTGTCGCCGTGTCTTTCACATCGGCGAAGCCGATGCGCAGATTCAACAGGGCGGCGTTGTGCTCAGCGTCAGTTTTTGCGGCACAGGCATCGGAAACCACGATCACCTTGTAGCCAAGCATATTGGCATCGCGGGCCGTGGATTCGATACAGATGTTGGTAAGGGTGCCCACGAAGATGAGCATCTCGATGGGGCTGCCCTCCAGCGTACGCTCCAGGCCTCGGGCAGGACAGACAAAGGCATTGTAGCGATACTTGTCGATGATCGGGTCGCCCTCTGCGGGCTGAGTCTCGGCGTGCAATGCCTGGGACCGCGTGCCCGGACCCATGGTTTCCACCGCATGGCGCACCTCGGGAATACGCAGATCATACTGCCAGTGAGGCATCGCAAGCGGCGCTTCCTGGCTCACCGTCTGGCGAGTCCAGATCACCGTCCCCCCCGCCTCTCGCAGGCATGACGCGAGTCTGTTGACCTGCGGCAGGACACCAATCGCGTAGGGGTTGCCGTAGGCCTCCTCCTCGTTCATGAAGACATTCTGCATATCGACAACCACCAGAGCGGTCGTTGCAGGGTGGATGGCATCGAATTCGTTGAGGTGTCGCCCACGCTCAACGGCCCAGCCGGGCACTTCTGTCTCATGCTGCATAAGGCTCATAGCGGATCAGTCTAGTGACTGGAAGGGCCTTGTTCCAGCCCCCCGCGCGGGCCGCTGCATTGGCATCAAAACTGCATGGTTTTACGTCAGACGGTACGTAATTTCGACAACTGCAAACTCATACAGGAGAAAACAATACCCGTGTGTGCCATCGATGAGACTTCCAATACAGGGGGAACGACTGCCCCCCCGAATGCCGCCAACGCCCCTGCCACTGGTGCGTCCAGCCTGGTCCCCCCTGCCCTGGCGCAACTTTCTAAAGCACGGCAGCCCTCAAAAGGTGCACTCCACTATCTGCCGGCGACAAAGGACACAGTCCACTGGGGCTATTACTCCAAGCTCCTGAAGCCTGCGCTAACGGTGAAGTCCGGCGACCTGGTGACCATCGAAGCCCTGACCCACCATGCCGGTGACGACATGGCCCGCATGGTGCAGCACGATCACGGTGCAGAAAGCGTCTTCCACTGGACGAAAGAGCAGAAAAACATCGATCGTCGCGGCATGGGCCCCATGGATGCGGAGATCGGCGCTGGCGGCGGTCTTGGCGTGCACATCTGTACGGGACCGATTTTCGTGCAGGACGCCGAACCGGGCGATGTGCTGGAAGTGCGCATTCTGGATATCATCCCGCGGCCGTCGGCAAACCCGGAGTATGTGGGCCGGACCTTTGGCAGTAATGCCGCCGCCAACTGGGGATTCCACTACAACGACCTGATTACCGGCGATGCCCCGCGCGAGGTCATCACCATCTACGAGATCGACGCCTCCGCCACCCAGAGCTTCGCCCGGGCTGTCTACAACTATCGCTGGACGCCCCAGACTGACCCCTTCGGTGTTACCCACGCCACCATTGATTACCCTGGCGTGCCCGTTGACCACAGCACCATCGAGAAAAACTACGACATACTCAGTGGCGTGAAGATTCCCGTGCGCCCCCACTTCGGCATCATCAATGTGGCGCCCGCCGAAGCGGAGATGGTGAACTCCGTACCGCCAAGCTACTACGGTGGGAATATCGACAACTGGCGCGTTGGCAAAGGCGCCTCCATGTTCTACCCCGTTGCCGTAGACGGAGCCCTGCTCTCCGTGGGAGACCCCCATGCCAGCCAGGGCGATGCAGAAATGTGCGGCACGGCGATCGAATGCTCCCTCACGGGCACGTTTCAGCTTATCGTGCACAAGCAAGCCGACCTGGCAAACACCCCCCTGGAAGGACTCAACTTTCCGATGCTCGAAACCGCTGACGAATGGGTGCTCCACGGCTACTCCGTGGCCAACCACCTTGCGGAACTGGGCGACAATGCCCAGGCGGAGATTTTCGAGAAGTCATCGCTGGATCACGCCCTCCGGGACGCGTTCCGCAAAACCCGACGGTTCCTGATGACCACCCAGAAGCTGACGGAGGACGAAGCCATTTCGCTGATTTCTGTAGCCGTCGATTATGGGGTGACACAGGTGGTGGATGGCAACTGGGGTGCCCACGGGATCATTCGCAAGTCGATGTTTGACGGGCGGCTACCGTAATTATCACCCAGCGCCGGTGGCAACGTCGGCCCGATGGACCGATCTGAATGGATACACTGCTGAGCTTTCTCCCGGTGCTGCTCGCGCTGCTGGCAACGGGTGCCACCGCCGGAATCCTGGCTGGCTTACTGGGCGTGGGTGGCGGCATTGTCATCGTTCCCGTGCTGTATCTGGTTTTTCAGGGACTGGGGGTGGAACCGGCGTCAGCCATGCTGGTGGCTACCGGCACCTCCCTGGCGACCATCATTCCCACGAGCATCTCATCGGCGCGCGCCCACCATGGCCGCGGCAATGTCGACAGCGGGATCCTGCGCTGGTGGGCGCTTCCCATGGCCGCTGCAGTTCTTGTCGGAAGCAGCATTGCGACTCGCGTCGACGGCCTGGCACTGACGGGATTGTTTGGTTGCGTCGCCGTTGCCGTCGCCCTGAACATGCTGTTCCGCGCCGGTGCGCCAGCGACCTGGCAGCAGTTGCCGGGCAAGCTTGTTCAGGTCCTCATGGCAGCGCTCATTGGTCTGCTGTCGGTGATGATGGGCATTGGCGGGGGCACCCTTGGCGTGCCGACGATGACGGCCTTTAATGTCCCGGCCCACCGGGCGGTGGGAACGGCTGCGGTATTCGGGCTGGTCATTGCCCTGCCGGGAGCAGCCATCATGCTGCTCGTCGGTCAGACGCCAGCAGACGCGCCAGCGGGAACCTTCGGCCTGGTCAATCTCCCCGGGTTCGCGGTGATTACGCCCATGACAACGCTCATGGCGCCGCTGGGGGTGAAGCTGGGCTCGCGCCTGGATGGCAAGGCGCTGAAACGCGTGTTCGCCGTGTTCCTTATTGCCGTCGGCACTCGGATGCTCTGGCAGACCTTCGGCTGAGGGACGACCGGAAGCTCAGCTCTTATGCTCCCCATCGACCCACTCGGCGTCGATGGCCTCGGCGGCCCGACGAATGGCCTCCAGGACCGGAGGAATCTGCTCCGCATCGGTAGATCGCACAACCAGCGTGGCGCCGAAACGCCCGTCCCAGTAAAACGGGTAGGAACCGATGGACACGGCGGGATGGGAATCCTGAATAGCGCCCAGACTGTCGGACATCTCACTCTCGCCGGAAAACACTGTCACCGCATCTGACTGCATGGGCTCGGCGCCCGCCAGCTCGCCGCGCAGGCCCTCGAGCATGCCGCGCATCACTCCCG
>CAXBBA010000162.1:0-5662 GCA_963973805.1 uncultured Halieaceae bacterium
TGAGCTGCGCAGCCTGCTGCTGCAGAGTCAGCAGGCGGGCCTGGCGAGCAGTCGCCGCGGCGCGAACCCGGAACTCGTGGCGGCGTACCGTCTTCCGCGCATGATCAAGCTGGCCCTGTGCGTGGCCGAGGGTGCCCTCGCGCGCCGTGAGAGCCGGGGCGCCCATTTCCGTGAAGACTACCCTCGCCGCGACGATGCCCAGTGGCTCCGGCGAACCCTGGCTACCTGGGACGGGGGCGCGCCGGCTCCCACGCTGTCCTACGAAGCGGTTGATGTCATGCAGATGCAGCTCGTACCCGGTTGGCGAGGCTACGGTGCTCGGGACTTTATCGAACACCCCGACAGTGCGCTGCGCGCGGGCGAGCTCGAAAAGCTGCGTGAGGCCAGCCCGGATCCCCGGGCCTTCCAGGAAGCGGCCCTGCCGTTTCGGGAGCAGTTGCCTCCCAGGTATCGCGCTGCGAACCAGCGACCTCACGAGCAGAAAGGGGGAGGTGCAGCATGAGCGACGGCGACGTATTGGCGCGGGACTCGATCGCGGCCGACAGCACACCGGTGGTGCTGGAAATTCTGCGCTCGAACCCGGCGGACCCGGAGTTCGTGCCCCATTGGCAGACCTTCGAACTGGAGCCAGCAGAAGGCATGACGCTTTTCATCGCCCTGACGGAACTGCGCGAGAGCGATCCATCGCTGCAGTTTGACTTTGTCTGTCGAGCCGGTATCTGTGGCTCCTGCGGGATGCTCATCAACGGACGCCCGGGCCTGGCCTGCAGGACGCTCGTTGCGGACCTGGCGATGCCGACGCGCCTGGCACCACTGCCGGGCTTTGCCCTGATCGGTGATCTGAGCGTGGATACGGGACGCTGGATGCGAGCCATGAGCGAGCGCCTGGAGACCTGGGTGCAGGGGCCGGATGTGGACCGCGACCCCGCGCTGCCGGAGCTGCCGATGGAGCCGGAGACCGCCGAGGCAATCTACGAGCTTGAGCGCTGCATCGAATGCGGTTGCTGCGTGGCCGCCTGCGGCACGGTGCAAATGCGCGAGGGCTTCGCTGCGGCGGTGGGCCTGAACAAGGTGGCGCGGTTTCGCCTTGATCCCCGGGATGCCCGCGACGACGGAGACTTCCTTGAACTGGTGGGGGATGACGACGGAGTCTTCGGCTGCATGAGCCTCCTCGGCTGCGAAGATGTGTGTCCCAAGAACCTGCCCCTGGCAACGCAGATTGCCTTCCTGCGACGAGCAATGGTGAAAGCAAGCCTATGACTATTCCTGTGGTGCCAGACCGATGCTATGCCCTGGGCCCGGACCAGGTGTTGGATGCCCTGGAGTCCAGTGCTTCGGGGCTGGACGATTCCCGGGCCCGGGAACGCCTCGCGACCTTTGGCCCGAATGAGATCGCTTTTCGCAAAGTGCCTGCCTGGAAGCGTTTTCTGCTGCAGTTCAACGACCCGATGGTCATCATCCTGATGATAACCGCGTGCATCACGGGCGGACTCACGGCGATGGGAAGCCACATGCTTCCCGATACAGTGGTGATCTTTTCGGTGGTGCTGCTCAACGCCATCCTGGGTTTTGTGCAGGAGGGCAAGGCGGAAGGTGCCCTGGACGCGCTGCGCAGCATGATGGTGCAGGAATGCCTGGTGGTACGGGACGGGGAGCGGAAGCGCCTCGCGGCGGCGGAACTGGTCCCCGGCGATATCGTTGTGCTCGAGGCGGGGGACAAGGTGCCGGCGGACGTGCGTTTTCTGGAGGTCAGCAACCTCCACGTCGACGAGTCATCCCTGACCGGGGAGTCGGTGCCGGTGGAGAAGGTGACCGCGGCCCTGGCCGATGAGACGCTGGTTCCCGGCGATCAGCGCAATATTGGATTCTCGGGCACCTACATCAGCCAGGGTGGCGCCCGGGCGCTGGTGTTCGCCACGGGGAGCGCGACGGCTTTCGGTCAGATCGCCGACATGGTGAAGGCGGCGGAGTCCACCGCGACCCCTCTGCAGCAGAAGATGCAGGAATTCGTGCGCAGCCTGATCGTCGCGATTCTCGCCATCGGCGCGTTCAACTTCCTCTACGGGCTGTACCTCGGCTATGCCATGAGCTACAGCTTTCTTGGCGCAGTATCGTTGGTGGTGGCCGCGATCCCCGAGATGTTGCCCGCGCTCGTCACTTCCATTCTGGCGTTGTCCGGCGTGGTCATGGCGCGGCGCAAGGCGCTGATTCGCAAGCTCCCGGCGGCGGAAACCCTGGGAGCGACATCCGTTATCTGCTCCGACAAGACCGGCACGTTGACGGAAAACCGCATGACCGTGACCCGGGTTTATGCCGGGGCCATGGTGTACGAGGTGACGGGGGAAGGCACGGCGCTGAAGGGGGATTTTGTTCTCGACGCTCCGGTCGACGTGCCGGCGCAGCCGGCCCTGCTCCGCCTCCTGCAGGCGGGGTACCACTGCAACAACGCCCGGGTACACGGCGGTGAGGCGCTGGGGGACCCCACGGAGGTGGCGCTGCGGGTCGCGGGCATCAAGGGTGGGCTGGCAGATGGTGCTGACCGTCGTTTGGCGGAAATGCCCTTTGATTCCAGCGTGAAGTTCATGGCGGTGCTGTTGAACCACGATGGCGATCGCTGGCTGTACGTGAAGGGGGCGCCGGAGGTGGTACTGCATATGTGCGGCACGGAGCTCGATGGCGCCGGGGATTGCCGTCCCCTGGATCGGGAGCGAGCATTGGAAAAGGCCGGGGACTTTGCCAGCGATGCGCTGCGCACCCTCGGCTTTGCGGGAAAGAAAGTGGGGTCGGATGCTCAGGACCTGCGCACGGAAGACCTGCAGGACCTCTGCTTCTTCGGCCTGCAAGGCATGATTGATCCGCCCAAGGCGTCCGCCATCGAAGCCGTTGCGGCCTGCCGTCGGGCCGGCATACGCACCGTGATGATCACCGGGGATCACCCGGATACGGCGCAGGCCGTGGCCCGTCAACTGGGTATCGCTGCGCAGCGGGCCATGACCGGTGCGGAGCTGTCGGAACTGTCCGAGGCGGAGTTGCGCAGGACCGTGGATGAGGTGTCCGTTTATGCGCGCGTTGCGCCGGAGCACAAGAAGGCGATCGCCGAAGCGCTCAAGGCCAATGGCAACGTGGTGGCCATGACGGGAGACGGGGTAAATGATGCCCCGGCGCTGAAAGCCGCCGATATCGGCGTGGCCATGGGCGTGGGTGGTACGGAGGTGGCGAAAGAGGCCGCCGACATGGTGCTCGAAGACGACAACTTCGCCACCATCGTGGCGGCGGTGGAAGAGGGGCGCCACGCCTGGAATAACCTGCAGAAAGCCATCCTCTATACGCTGCCCACGAATGCGGCGCAGGCGCTCCTGATCATGGGGGCTATCCTCATGGCAGCTTCGGTGCCCATTTTCTCCGCCCGCTTCGTGCTGGAGCCGGTGCAGATCCTCTGGGTCAACCTGCTTGATTCCGTGTTGCTCACCATGCCCCTGATGCTGGAGCGCAAGGAGCGGGGGCTTCTGGATGCACCGCCGCGACCGGCGAACATCCATATCATCAACGCGCTCTTTCTCCAGCGGGTGCTGCTGCTGGGTCTGGCGATCTCCCTGCCGGGCTTTTTGATCTACTACTATTTCGGTCATGCGGCCGTAGGGGCCGGTGGTGAGATCCTCGATCCCTTGCTGCTCACCCAGGCGCAGACGGCGGCGTTCTGGGGCATCCTGCTGGCGCACTTCGGCTACCTGTTCAGTGCCCGGTCCATCTACGGGTCAGTGTTCAGCTTCAGTCCCTTCAGCAATCCCTGGCTGATCGGGGGCATCGCGCTCAGCATAGCTATCCGATTTGTGCCCACGCTGGTGCCGGAGGCCGCGGCGCTGTTTCGCACCGCAACCTTCCCGACGGAGTGGTGGCCGTTGATTCTGTTGTGCTTTGTGCCCAGCTTTGTCGCCATTGAGGCGGACAAGGCCCTGCGCTCGATCGCCCGTCGCCGCAAGGCGTCCTAGGAGTCGACGAGCAACGGCGCGGGGTCAGCCCTTGAGCGCCGCGATCATCGAACGAATCTGCTCTTCGTTGCTGTCGAGGAGTGCGACAAGTTGCTCTGCGTTCATGCGCAGACGCGCGAGCGCGTCGAGGTCACCGAGCTGGGCGGCGGATTCGACCCCTGCGCGGGCGAGCAGGTTGCTGATATAGAGGATGTCGCTCAGGTCGGCCCGGAGGAGCCGGTCCCGATCCTTGAGTTCCTGTTCGTCCACGCCCACGGCGATGCTGTCGGGAAAACCCCAAGTCTCGACGATGGCGCGGGCTACACCGCTGTGCCACTTTCCGATCAGGGTTTCCAGGGTGCGCCGATCGCTGAACAACTCCGGATGGTCCGCAGCCTTTATGAGGATGTAGAGCTTGCCGACGGCGTGGAGCAGGCCTGCCAGCATGGCTTCATCGGGCTTGCCCGTGTACGGGCTGCCTGCCGCCAGCACGTAGCTGAACGATGCGACTTCCACGCAGCGGTTACGGAGGGCGTCGAGGTCTTTGCTGCAGGCGGCCCCGGGGGGACAGGTGAAAGCCTCGCGAGCCGCAAAGGACACCGCGGCGTTGAGCACCATTTCCATGCCGACCCGGGAGATCGCGGTCTTGATGTCTGTGACCTCCATGGGACCGCGACGCATCATGGCGGAATTCGCCATGCGCATCAGGCGCGCGGCAAGCGCGGGCTCCATCGCGACGATGGTGGCCAGGGACTGGATATCTGAATTCGGGTCCGACACGCAGCGTTGCACTTTCATTGCCGTATCGGGAAAGGGAGGGAGATCGAAGTCACCGGATTCGAGATCGATGCCAAGTTGGCGGAGGAACGTTAACGCGTGATCGCTCATGGGGACTCTGGGCCTGTTCGGGGTGCTATTGACCGGTTTGGCATAGGGATTGACTGAGTCGGGCAGTATAGCGCAGATTGAGTGATCGAGCGGGAAACGTCTATTTAAACGAAATTGGCCGAATTTAGTGGTTTTTATTGTAATTTTTGGAACAAAGTCTGCTTGCGTTGCTGCGCCGGCGGATGTCAGGTGGTGCCCGCCCCGCTGACGATGGCATCGGACCAGAGGGTCGCTTCCCGGTACAGTTCCGTAAGGTCTTCGCCGGGGAGTGCCGCGGCGCGCAGCTGGGAGGTGTCCGCGCGCTCCAGGTCCCGGGCGATTTGCAGGGGTGCGCCCTTCGAGCCTTCGAAGAGCACCAGGGCCTTGCGCATTTCCTCGGACAGGGCAAATTTCTCGACCACTTCTTCCATGGGAGCGTCCATCAGCGCATCGAGAACGGAAAACAGGCCCACGGTGAAGTAGGAAGGGGCGTCGTCCACATCGAGGCGCTCGGCATAGAGCTCGCAGAAACGGCCGCGGCGCAGCGCCATGGCCACAAGTTCCACGGGGTGGTCATCGATGCTGCTCATCGTCAGCAGGGTGACGATATTGCGTATGGCCTGGCGCCCCAGATACACCACGCCCTCGCGCACGGAGTCCACGTGCCGGTTCAGGTGGGAGGCAGCGGAGTTCACGTGGTTCAGTACCCGCACGGACAGCGTCACATCGCGGCTCACCAGTTCGCTGAGGGTGTCAATATCGATTTCCGGGTCGTTGATCTTCACCATGAGCTGCAACAGCCCAAGCTTGCTGGCGGACAGGCGGCG
>CAXBBA010000163.1:0-5640 GCA_963973805.1 uncultured Halieaceae bacterium
CCCCTGCCGTTCTCGCCTCGCTCCTGGGCCAGCGACACAAGGCGGCCAACGATCGTAGGCACGGCGAAGAAGGATACCGGTTCCATGGCCTTTGCAAGGTTCAGGACCTCTGCCGCGTCAAAGCCGCGGGAGGGGGGCGTTATGTGCCGGGCTCCCTGGCGGGTGAAAATAATGCTGTACAGGCCAGAACCGTGAGACATGGGTGCCGCGTACAGGGCGCCGTCGGCGGGGGACAGGGTCTCCACGTCAGCCACGTAGCACAGGGACATCTGCTGTAGGTTATTGTGACTGAGCATGGCTCCCTTGGGCTGCCCGGTAGTGCCCGAGGTATAGAACAGCCAGGCCAGGTCATCGCTTTCCTTTGCCACCGGTGTTTCCTGGGGTGGTTCCCGCGTTTGAAGAGCGAGAGTGACGAAGCTCAGGTCGCTGACCACCGGGGTGCGCATGTCCGTGGATGCCAGGGCGCCCTCGATGGTGGGGTCTGCGAACAACAGGGCGCAGTCCGCATTGTCGGCTATCCAGGAAATCTCCCGGGCATGGAGTTTGGCGTTGACGGGCACTGTGACACAGCCCGCCCACCAGACACCGTAGAGGAGTGACAGATAATGGCTCGAGTTTGCCATGGCCAGGGCGACGGTATCGCCCGGCAATAGGCCGCGGTCCCGCAGAAACGCGGCCACGCGGGCGGCGCTGGCGGCAAAGCCTGCGTAGGTGGCATCGAGGTCCTCGCCGGTGTAGAGGGCCGGCGAGTCAGGGGCGGTATGTGCGCTGGACCAGAGCCATTGCGCAGTGTTCATGCGGCGCCGAAGCCCCCACCTCCGGGGGTCTGCATGATCACTTCGTCGTCGGCGTTCATGGCGCGTTTCTTGGCTTCCAGCGTCGCTTCGCCATTGATCTTGAAGGAGCCGGGGGCTCCGGGCTCGCCCCCATAGAGACCCTCAGGACCCTGGAGGAGTCGCGAAGGGATCGCGTTCAGATGCCATTCGTGTCCTGAGCGCATGCGGAAGCCGATGCGCTGGCCATCTCCACCACGTTGTTTGCCGCCACCGCCGGTGCCCGGCACCAGGCGCTTCTCGGTGAACGCGATGGGGATAGACGCTTCGAGGACCTCAATGGGTACCGCGGCAACGCCCGTGGGATAACAGGTTGCGGACAGGCCGCTCTTCTCGCTGCGTGCGCCCATGCCACCGGAGTAGTTGAACATGGAGCTTGTGAACGGTTTGCCTTCGGCGTTGCGACCCTGGATTTGAATGGTCCAGACGGCGCCGGCGCCTTCGGCCATCACGCGCTCGGGAAGGAACTGGGCGAAGGCCTTCATGATCGGGAAGGGAACGTACATGCCCACCACATGGCGCGCGTTGACGGGCACAGGATACTTGGCGTTGATAATGCCCTCGTCGGGAGCCAGGACCTTGATAGGCGCGGCCTGGGTGTAGGCCATGACGACGTTGATGCCCGACTTGCTGGGACCGGAGCTGCCGTCGAAATCGATGCTGATCTCACCCTTTTCCGTGTCGATGCTCACGGCAGTTTTCAGGCAGATTTCTTCGCCGCCGGGAACGTCAAAGTTGCTCTCACCAAAATAGGTGCCGGCGGGCAGTTTGCGAATGGCATCGCGGGTGGCGCTTTCGGAGCGGGCGATGATCTGTTCACCGACCTCCTGAATATCATCGAGGCCGTAGCGGTCGCACATGCTGTTGAGGCGCAGGCCACCCATCTTGCCGCTGGAAACCTGCGCTGAGAGGTCACCGAAGAGGGCATCGGGCGTACGTACGTTCTGGCGAATGATCGCAAACAGAGTTTCGTTGGGCTTGCCGGCCTCGTAGAGCTTGAGGGTGGGAATCCACAGGCCTTCCTCATGGATGTCCCGGGCGCCGGCGCCCACACCATAGCCGCCGATATCCGTGTGGTGAATGGTTGAGCCGCAGTAACCGATGAGCTTCGCCTGCGGACCATCGCCGCGGAAAATCGGGGTCAGGACGGTGATATCGAAGAAGTGCCCGGCGGACATCCAGGGATCGTTCGTGATGAGCACGTCGCCAGGTACCAGCGCGTCGGCGTCGACGTGGGCGATGAGGTTGCTGGCGGCGGCGCCGAGGGAGTTGATGTGGCCGGGCGTACCGGTAATGGCCTGGGCAACCATGCGCGCATCGCTGTCGAACAGGGCCGTCGCGAGATCGCCGGCCTCCCGCACGATCGGGCTGAAAGCGATGCGCTGCAGGGCATTGGCCTGTTCACTGACGATGGAGACGAGATTACTCCACATGATTTCCAGCTGAATACCATCCATCGCTAGTTTGCGCCTCTTGTCGTCATAGCTATTGCCACAAATCCTGTCATGGGTGTCGTCATCATTCGTCGCGCGTGGCGATCAGGCTGCCGTCTGCATGGACCTGAAGGCACCAGCCCGGCAGGATAAACGCCGTGGTTTCCCGCTCTTCGACGATAACCGGTCCGTCGACGGTCTGGCCCGCGGCCAGGCTCGTGCGGGCATAGACGGGTACATCGAGAAATGCCTTGTCGAAGAAAACGGAGCGTGTCGCCTTGGGTTCACCGGGGTCCCGGGGCAGGGCGATCACCGCTTCGCGTTCCTTGTCGGCGCCGCGGGCTGTGATGCGCCAGCTCACTATTTCCACGCCCATGTCATCCAGCTGGACGCCATACAGCGTTTGATAGGCCACCTCAAAGCGTCGGCGCAGCTCCGCCTTGTCGATGCCGTCGCAGGGATTCCCCGGCAGCTCGACGTCAACCTCGTTCTGTTGGCCGAGGTAACGCATGTCAGCGCTAAAGCTGTACTGGATCTGTTCCCGGGCGATGCCCGCATCAATGAGTGCATGTTCGCCCTCGGCCAGCATCTCGCCGATGACCGGCGCCACGATTTCCGGGGTAAAGCCCTCAAGGGTGATGGTGGCGCTGCGCGCCAGGTCCAGGCGTACCGGCGTCACAAGGGTGCCGAAGGCGCTGAGCACGCTGGCCATCGGGGGGTAGATGACCTGACTGCTATCGAGTCGTTCGGCAACGAAGCAGGCGTGTACCGGTCCGGCGCCGCCGAAGGCCAGCAACGGCGTGCCCCGGTAGTTGACCCCACGATCTGTCGCATGGGCTCTGGCAGCGGCCGCCATGGACTCGGCGACGACGCTGAAGATGCCGAAGGCGGCTTCGTGAACCGGGACTTCGAGCACCTTGGCCAGGGATTCGACGGCGCGGAAAGCGGCGCCTTCATCGAGGACCATGTCGCCGCCGAGGAAGTTGTTGGGATCGAGAATGCCCAGGACCACATCTGCATCTGTGACGCAGGCCTGCTCTCCGCCGCGGCCATAGCACGCCGGGCCGGGTGCGGAGCCGGCGCTGTCGGGCCCAACCTTCAACAGGCCGAGCTCGTTGACGCGGGCGATGGAGCCACCGCCGGCGCCAATCTCGATCATGTCGATGGACGGCACGGTAATGGGCATCCCGCTACCGGGCTTGAAACGATAGCGACGGTCTACCTCAAATTCTCCGACGACCAGCGGCTGGCCGCCCTGGATCAGGCAGGCCTTGGCGGTGGTGCCCCCCATATCAAAGGACATAAGGATGTCGTGACCGTGACGGCGCGCGTAGTAGCCGGCTACCAGTGCGCCGGCGGCGGGACCGGACTCAATCATGCGTACGGGATTCGATCCGGCGACCTTTGCGCCGACCACGCCGCCGTTGGACAGCATGATCAACGGCTCCTGGTGCACCTTCAGTTCGTTGAGCTTGCGGGTCAGGGCTGCGAGGTAGGGCTTGGTGATCGGCAGCGTATAGGCGTTCAGGGCCGTCGTGCTGGTACGCAGGTATTCACGCATCTGCGGTGCCACGTCACTGGACAGACTGACTTCGATTTCCGGGGCGACGCGAGCGAACACCGCAGCGACCTGCTTCTCGTTCGTGGGATTGCGGTAGCTATTCAGGAGGCAGACAGCCAGGGATGCCACGCCCCTTGCCTTCATCGCTTCGGCGATGCTTTCTATGTCGGCCTCCGATGGCGTTCCCGTGGTGCTGCCGTCGGCGAAGGTCCGTTCGTCGTGCTCCCAGGTCAGGTCCCGCGAGATGAGGGGATCCGGATACTCGATTTGTGGATCGAACATGTCATAGCGATGTTCATTGCGCAGATAGAGCACATCGCCAAAGCCCCTGGTCGTCAGCAGCGCCGTGGGTGGGCCCTTCCTCTCGATGAGGGCGTTGGTTACCACGGTCGTGGCGTGGGCCACCACATCATCGATGTCGCTCAGGGCGATCTGCGCGCGCTCGGCGACCGCATCGGCTGCCCGAAAGAAGCCTTCAAGCAGGTCGTGGTGCGTTGTGAGGGTCTTGTCGGTCCAGGCGCGGCCGTCGCCAGCGATCAACACTACATCAGTAAAGGTGCCGCCAATGTCGATGGCGAGGGCATACTGGCTCATCCAGCGGCCTCCAGATCGGTGTTGAATCCTTCGCTGACGATGTCCCGGGCAGCCTTTTTCAGCGCTTCAACAAGTTGGGCCGGGGGTGTTTTCGGGACGCTCTGGATCGGTCCCAGAGCAGCGATGGATCCCAGCAGTTCGCCGTCTCTGCCGAGCAGGGGGACGGCCACCGTATTGATACCTGCGAGAATCTCACCGGGTGCGGCGGCCCAGCCGCGCTTGCGGACAGCGTTAAGCTCCCCTGCGAGGGATTTCATCACCTGGGGGTCCACCGATTCCAGAAGCATTCTCGATCCATAGGCCAGGGCTACCTTGCCATGGGCCGAGCTATCGAGGGCGAACAGGGCGCCCGGCTGAGTGGTGACCTGCACCAGTGTGTTCGCCCGGGCGATATCAAGAATCTCGACGCCCGCACCGCTGGCGCGGCCGAGCGTTACGCTCAGTTCCAGCTCATCTCTGAGCTGAGGCATGAAAGTCTGCGCGGCCGCCAGGAGGCTTGCCGATGGCGGCGTGTTCTGGGCCATGCGCCGCAGCTTTGCGGTTAGCGTATACAGTCCGCCGTTGCCCAATTGCTTCACATAGCCCAGGGTGATGAGGGTCTGGAGGTGACGGTGGGTCTTGGTCTTGGTGATGTCCAGCTCCGCGGAGATGACGGTCAGCGATGCGGGTCCGTCCTGGCGTGCCAGCGTCTCCAGAATCAGAAAGGCGGTTGCCACGGAGTTCACGGGCTTGCTTTTGTTCATCAATGTCTCCGGTATAAACAGGTATCGGGTGCTCTGGGGAGGCTTGATCAGAGCGAGTTGCGTATCAATTCTCGTAACACTTTCTTAGCACTTTTCTTCGCCCTGGCGGCGAGCATTCACCGCGATGGCATGGGCTCAGGATGGCGCATCTTCATCAGGGAACTCGTCGGCCTGGTATTCGACCAGATGGCGATAGTCCTCGCGGAGGGGGGCGAAAACATCCAGATTGAGCACCGTTTCATCGCCCAGCGGTTCTCCGTAGTGTTCGGTGTTAGGGGGAATGCGAATCAGCCCGCCTTCCTCTACATGGAACTCTTCGCCGTTGATAACGAAGCGCATGCGTCCTTTGACAACAAACACAACCTGTTCGCAGGCATGGCTGTGCGGGTTCACGGTCATGCCAGGCTCAAGCCAGTTCATGACCATGAGTACGTCTTCTCCCCGGAACCCGGCACGCTCGACGCCCTTGCGGACAA
>CAXBBA010000164.1:0-5629 GCA_963973805.1 uncultured Halieaceae bacterium
CGCAGCCTGGTCAGCTCGGCCCTCGAGCTCGGGTCCGTCCCCGCCACCGGCGCCACAGCCAAGGATGAACTGATCGGTGCCACACCGGCGATGGATTCGCTGCGCAGCCAGATCGACAAGCTCGCCCGCAGCCAGGCGCCGGTGCATATCTGCGGCGAATCCGGCAGCGGCAAGGAAGTGGTTGCCCGGGCCATCCATGGCCGGGGACCGCGCGCCGCGGGACCCTTCGTGGCGGTGAACTGCGGGGCCATTCCGGCGGAACTGATCGAGAGTGAGCTCTTCGGTCACCTCAAGGGGAGTTTCACGGGCGCGAGCCGCGACAAGCTCGGGCTGTTTCAGGCCGCAGAGGGTGGCACGCTGTTCCTGGATGAGGTCGCAGACCTTCCCCTCCCGATGCAGGTCAAACTCCTGCGGGCCATTCAGGAGAAGCGCGTACGCCCCATCGGGGCCAACGCCGAGGTGCCGACGGACACACGCATCCTCTCCGCCACCCACAAGTCCCTGGCCCGGGAGGTCGAAGCCGGGCGGTTTCGCGAGGACCTGTTCTTTCGCATCAATGTGATCGAGCTGGATGTACCCAGCCTGCGTGAACGTGCCGACGACATTCCCCTGCTTGCAGAGGCACTGCTGCAGCGCATTGCCGCGGCGAACCTGAGTGACATACCCGCGCTCGACCCCGCCGCCCTGAAGGCCCTGACAAACTATCGCTTTCCCGGCAATGTGCGGGAGCTCGAGAACGTGCTTGAACGGGCTTCTGCGCTGTGCGACGGCGGTGTCATCAAGGCCGAGGACCTGCAAATTGGCAGCATCGATCGACCCGCGGCGCCCGTGGCAGATGCCCCTTCTTCGGGGCCTGGCGACAGCCTTGGGGAAGTCGCCGGTGATCTGGATGCATATCTGGCCGATATCGAACGTCGCGTGCTGACCGAGGCCCTCGAGATGCACCGCTGGAACCGCACGGAAACCGCGCGCAGCCTGGGCATAAGCTTTCGCAGCCTTCGCTATCGAATGAAGAAACTGGCTCTGGATGACTGATTCTGCCCGCGGCTGATCTGCCGCCTGCGCACCGCCCCCGGAACAATGGCATGAATGGGATGCCCTGGGGGGCGGGAGCGGGCGATGGTCACTACAGCATCTTCACGCGGTTTCACATTGATCGAACTGCTGGTACTACTCGCAGTGCTGGCGATCACCCTGCCGATGGCCGGCGCCGTTTTTCAGGAGCGACTCCAAGATTATCGCAGTGCCAGCGCCATGAACCACGTGCGCACGCTGTTTGCCACGGCGCGGGAGCATGCATTGATGACGGGAAAGACCGTAACGGTTTGCGCCCTCACGGAAGCGGGGCACTGCAGTCGGGACTGGCAGCCACCGCGAACGATCGTGGTATTCATCGATGATAACGAGGATCACCGCTACGCCGCACCGGAGAGTCTGCTGCGAGAGATTCGCTGGCCCCTTGAGAACGGCGAGCTATCCTGGCGCGCGTCCCTTGCCCGCAACTACATCGACTTCGAAGGAAATGGTGGCACCTGGCAGAACGGCACACTGTACTACTGCCCCGATAGCCGCGATGCGCGCGCAGCCCGGGCAC
The DNA here is from genome assembly GCA_963973805.1 of uncultured Halieaceae bacterium. GTDB lineage: Bacteria > Pseudomonadota > Gammaproteobacteria > Pseudomonadales > Halieaceae > Congregibacter. The sequence goes on from CAXBBA010000164.1 coordinate 1,595, forward strand.
TGGTGCTGAGTCACAGTGGCCGCAGCTACCTGCCGGGAGACAGCAATGGCGACGGGATCAGAGAGGATCGCACGGGTCGGAACCTCCGCTGCTAACGATCCCCCCGCCTAGTTGTCATCCTGCGTATCGGACTCCGTAAGCAACACCCGGCCATCGTCGCGAACATACACATGCCACACCTCGCGGTAGAGCCGCCCGGACAGGCGGTAAACCCGAAAGTCGTCCTCCCAGAAGCTGATCGCCTCATTGAAGTACACATCCGGTGCCGCCTGGCGCGCGGCCGCCATGAGGGCCTCGGGCACCTCATCCAGCGCATGGGACACGAGTTCGTCGTTGGACGAATCGCCCACGGATCGGTCGCTATTCTGGGCCAGCGCCAAGGCTGGCAGCAGCAGTAGCACCGACAGCAAACTCCTAAGTGATTTCATGCTTTTTCTCCCGTAACGGCGCGGCGACAAGGCCCACTGTCACTCTTCCCAAGTGCGTTCGGCGGCAGCGAAGGATCCATCATTATTGCGGTCCCAGCTGCGCCGCCCCAGGGAATCAATTTCCAGAATCCCGTCGCCATCCATGCGATCACCGGCAATCGGTGTTGCGCGCAGTGTGAATCCGGTCTGCCAGGTAATGGGAGCCGTCACATCCTGGATCGACAGGTTGTAGAACTTGGCGGTGCCATCAATGGGCGCCTGACTGGGAAAGACGTCCGGGTCTGGCGCACCGGTATCGCTACCGCCGGTAGCCGCACCCGCGTAGGTGTAGTTTTGCTGAAAATGCCGCTCCATGGCCTGGGCGAAGCCCAGCAGCGCGGCCTGCCCATCAGCCCGCGAAGCGCGAATGATGTAGCGCTGGTAGGCCGGCAGGGCAATACCCACCAGAATGCCCAGGATCGACACCACAATCATCAATTCAATCAGCGTGAAACCCGCCTGTCTTTGCTTCATCGTCACTGCTCCCTGAGCCAGTAGGTCTTGGTGGCGTCATTACACCATTCATCAACGGGACCGTCTTCCGCATTGAGCTTGATGACGATCTGATTGCCATTGGGGCAGGCGCTGCCCGGATCATTGGGATCGTCGGGATCATTCGGATCTTCCGGATCGTTGGGATCGGGCACATAGGGGGGCGGCACGATAATCGTCGCCTGATCCACAATGCTGGGTGTCAGCAGAATCTGGGGATCCGTGCGCACCGCGTCCTCCAGTTGCACCGCGTAGGCCCGGGACGTACCCGCCGCCGGTCGACACCAGATTCCCGAATCCCCGGGCGTGTAGGTGGTGAAGATGATCTGCTCATTCGCAATCAGCGGCGAAGACAGCACCTTTTCTCCAGCCAGGGCCAGGTCGAAATACCAGCCCTGGGCGGAGTACAGCGCCGCCTGCTCCGTCGCCAGGGTCGTGCCCGTGGCCGTCGCCAGCGTGTTGCTCGTGGCATCGTAGAGGTCTGACTCCGTCAGGCGCGTGTAGGTCGAAGGCGGCCCGAACACCGCCTGCTGGCGGATCATGAACATGCGGTTGTCCGCCAGGATCGACAGGGGCGACGCCCGGAAACCCGACCCGATGGCAACCGCCAGCTCTGGTCCGTCGGGGCCGCGCACCAGCGCAACCGATGGTGAAGCGAAGAAGCGCCGGTTTGCCGTAATGGAATTCGCTCCCGAGGCGACGCCGAGGTCCGCGATCACTCCTCCGGTCACGAGGTTTGCCAGGGACTCGCCATTGCTGATATCGAAGCGCCAGAGCTGGCCACCGGTATCGGCGACGAACCACATATCCGCCAGGCCGTCCTGATTGATATCAACCACAGACAGGCTGCTGGGGAAGGAATAATCCATACCCGAATAGGACTCGGTCCACGCCTGCGCACCGGTCTTGCCTCCGGACCAGATCAGGTTCCCTGTCACCGCATCGACGATGTACATCCCCCGGCCCACGGAATCGGCGGTGCGCAGCTGCGCCCCGTCCTGCGCTTCGTCGTATCCGGCACTGAAAATCAGCACATCCCGGGGCTCCGTGTCCCCACTGAGCACGATCTGGGTCTTGATGGGCCGGGACCAGGTCTGGCCGAGCTCCCGGAAGTCATCCCCGTTGCTCTGGATGCTCCCGCCGGCGATCTGCCACATGATCTCGGGGTTACTCCGGTCCGTCACATCCAGCGCGTAGTAGTTGCGCCCCCCGCGTCGCATACCCGTGTACAGCCTCACAAAGTCTTCGGGATCACTGGGATCAATGCCATCACTGTCGTTGTCATTGGTCCAGGGCGCTGGCGTGCCATCGATACCGTAGGGGTGCGAAGTCGTCGACAGATTGTTCCGCAGTTCCCCCTGCATGGGAAGCAGTTGCTCGGGTATGAAGGCAAAGGTTTCCTGACCGGTGCTAGCATCAACTGACTGCAGCGTACCGGCATTGGTGCCGAAGAAGATCTCCACATCGGGACTCGCCTCCGTACCACCGTAGGTCACCGCCACTGGGCGGGAGTGCAGAGGATCCCCGAAGATATAGCGGCTCTCCGTGGTGTTCCCGTCGTCGTCTTCGTCATCCACATCCTTGCCGCGCACCCAGTCGATATGCTCGGCAAACTCCGCGTTGCTCATGGAGGCCGCATCAAACATCGTCTTGGTCAGATTGGTATTGGTGCTGACAACGGCGTTGACGCTATTGGCGAGGTTCGTGCTGGTGGAACTGCTGTAGTAAGTGTAGAGATTGCGCGCAGCATACCCGGGCGTGTTTTCCGCCGCGCCACCCAGATCGACGACGGAGCCATCGGTAGTGCTGCTCCAGTAACTGCGGGCATCCGTATCGAAGAAGCCCGTATCCGGGTCGATGGCAACATTGCCGTCGGCATCGACGATCTCCGTGCCTTCCTCACTGAGCGCGTAGCGCTTGAGGTTGCCGCGCCAGCGCGGGTATTCATCGGGCCGGAACACGGCAAAGTACACCTGGCTGAGATGGCTGAGCTGGTTGAACTCGTTCACCGCCGCTACCGGCGCCACGAAGGTAGAATCAGTCTTGAGTACCTCGCCGATGATCGCCTTGATCTCGCTGACCAGTTCCGTGGCGTTATCGGCCGTGGTGTATACGCCTCCACCGGCCGTGGCGACGTCTTCCAGCCACTTGCTGGAGAAGTTGAATCCGATGGTGTGCGTGGTGACCCGCTGGGTCCCGGTGAGCGTCGGACGCAGATCGTTCTCGTTCATGTACTTCACGAGGTCTTTCACGCAGCGTTCGCCACTGGCCAGGCTCGTCGTACTGCCATCATCGTTCACGGTGGGTTCATTGGCGCAGGCTTCGCCGATGAAATCGGGGATTTCGTCAGCGGAATGGGGCCGGTTCGCTGCCCCGTCAGTGAGCAGAATAATGTGACTCTGCTCCTGGCAGAAATCATCAATGGGGCTCTCGTAGAGCGGCCCGCTCCCAACGCCAGTGATGCTCTCGTTGCGGCAGTCCCAGTCGTTCAAGTTGTCTTCGGAACAACCCGCGGGGCGGTTTATCGTGTAGGTTCCGGGGACCATGGACTCCTCGGAAGATATTCTCGCGTAGCTGAAGGGTCCGCTATCGATTCCCGACTGGCCCCGGGTCCGGCCGTAGTAAACGGTCATACCCGTGTAATAGCGCGCCGCCTCGTAGAGCGTATCCTGAATCGGCGTCCAGCCATTGTGATTGAGCTCACTGACCAGCTCAGACATCACCTCGCGAACTTTGCGCGACGTGAGCCCGCTGCCATCGTCATCAAAGGTTACGACCAGGCGCGGTGCCTGCCCCGGGCTGTTGTCCCAGGAGCGGGCGCGGCGGTTGGTCGACGTTGTGGTGTCGAGCTGGATGCCAATCGCGTCACCGGGCTCCCACCCGGATTGCCCGACCACCTGACTGATCATTCCGCTGATATCCGGTGATTGGTAAACATTGTTCGACGACCAGCTATTGGAGATGGACCAGGTTACGGGGGAAGAGAAGTAGGAGCGTCCCGTCACGCTGCCCGTCGACGACGTGTAGGTCTGCACATCCGTGGAGGACTCGGCGCTGATCGTGATGTTCGTCGTCC
>CAXBBA010000165.1:0-5623 GCA_963973805.1 uncultured Halieaceae bacterium
GAGACCCTGCGTCTGGGTTTCGCCCACCTCGCCGCCGGTCGCAGCAGGGAGGCCTCCGAGTGTTGCCGGAAGCTGCTGACCGCAAAACCGGATCTCGTGGAGGGGCACTTCCTCGTCGGCCTTGTGGCGCTGGAACTCAAACAGACCGCCAACGCGATTCGCGCTTTCGGCTCCGTAACGAAGTTGCAGCCGGACCACGCGGGCGCCTGGGCCAACCTGGCGCGCCTGTTCCTCCAGGCCGGCCAGGCGGGTCGGGCCGATACGGCCCTGGCCAAGGCCGTGCAGCACAACGACAACAACCCCGTTGTGCTGGACCTCATCGGCATCGTGTACGGCCTGCTCGGAGATCAGCGGGAGGCGGGCCGCTGGCACGGCAAGGCCCTGGAGCAGGCGCCGGACCGCATCCCCTACCTGATCAACCAGGCCAACAACCACATGTTCCTCGACCGCCTGAGCGAGGCCGAGGACCTCCTCAACCGTGTGCTCGCCCAGGCGCCGGGTCATCCCAATGCCCACTGGCTGATCTCGGGCCTTCGCCGCGCCACGGACCGCCGCCACGTGGAGACCCTGGAGCAACTGGTAGAAAAAGGCGGCCAGGACTCCCGCTCCCTCGCCTTTCTGTACTACGGTCTGGGCAAAGAGCTGGAAGATCTCGAAGAGTGGGATGGAGCCTTCGAGGCCTTCGCCAGCGGGGCGCGGCACCGCCGCCGCACGCTGAACTTCGACGAGGCTGGCGAGGCCGCCATGTTCGATGCCTTTGCCGATACCTGTACCCGGGAGTGGCTGGAACAGGGGCCCGCCGGGGACCCGGACGCCTCACCGATTTTTGTCGTCGGCCAGCCCCGCACGGGCACCACGCTGATCGAGCGAATCATCGTGGCCCACTCCCAGGTGCACTCCGCAGGAGAGCTCAAGCAGTTCGGCCACTGCGTTCGCCGCCTCGGCAATTACCGGGAAGCCAGCGCCCAGTCTCCGGTGCTGGCAACCATGGCAGCGGCGGTGGACCCCGGGAGCCTGGGCAGCGCCTACCTGCAGACCACCCGAGTCCTGCGCGGTGACACCCCGCGCTTTGTCGACAAGCTGCCGCCGAACTACCTGTATCTGCCCCTGATTCTCAAAGCGCTGCCCAATGCGAAAATAGTGCATCTGCGCCGCGACCCCATGGATGCCTGTTTCGCGAGCTTCAAACAGCTGTTCGCCGACGCCTACCCCCACTCCTACGATCAGGCTGAAATGGCGCGGCACCACGCCCGCTACTTTCGCCTGATGGGCGTCTGGAGGGAACGATTTGGGGAGCGATTCCTGGATATTTCCTACGAAGAGACCACGAGGGACGTGGAGCCCAACGCCCGCCGGCTCCTGGAATTTCTCGAACTGCCCTGGGAGGACGCCTGCCTGGACTTCCACCGTCAGGACACCGCGGTAACCACGGCAAGTGCCGTGCAGGTGCGCCAGCCCGCCCACACGCGCTCCGTGGGTCGCTGGCAACGCTACGCACAGCAGCTCACCCCGATGAGCCAGACCCTGGAGTCCCTGGGAGTGCCCCTGACTCTGAGCGCTGCCAACCCCACGGCCTGAGCCTGCGGAAGACCCCGTTTGGGGAGTGCTCGTCTTCGGATGCCTTTTTACGGCTTTCCTGCAACAATTAGCCAATGAAAGCGTTTCGTCCAATTCTAGTGCTGCTTCTGCCCCTGCTCCTGGGAGCTGCCCCGGCATCCCGGGACCTGAGCGTGGAGGCAGAGGCTACGGACATGTTCGAAGCCCACAGCGCGATGATGCTGCTCATAGAACCTCGCAGTGGCGCCATTCTTCGTGCCAACAAGGCTGCTGCCGATTTCTACGGCTGGGATCAGGCAACGCTGGAGTCCATGTTCATTCAGGACATAAATACCCTGACACCGGCCCAGGTTACAGTTGCAGCCAATCGTGCCCTGAACCAGGAGCGCAGCCACTTCGTATTCCGCCACCGCCTGGCGAATGGGGAGCTACGTACCGTGGAGGTGCGTACGAGCCCCATCCGCTGGAAGGGCATCGATTCCCTGCTGTCCATCATCACCGATATCGGGGAGCGTGAATCGCTGCGGGAGGCCCTCGAGTACCAGCAGAGCCACCTCGAAGAAACCATAGACCAGCAGACCGCGCAGATTCGTAATTCCTCCCTGCGCATCGTACTCGCCCTGGCATCCATCACATTACTGGCCGTAACCCTGGCGCTTACGGCCTGGCTCTCGCACCGCCGCCTGCACCGCGCGGAAGCCCAAAGCCGGGAACAGCACCAGCGCCTCGGAGACATTCTCGTCGCCACGGGCATCGGCACCTGGGAGTGGCAGCCTGACAGCGATGTTGTAGGGATCAACGAGCGCTTCGGTGCCATCCTGGGCCGCCCCGGACGTGGCTTGACTTCCATGACCCTGGAGCAGCTTATCGAGCTGGTACACCCTGAGGACGGCGACGACGTTAAACAGAATATTCTGGATCACATGCGTGGCGCGACCCCCCAGGTGGCCTTCGACGCACGCTTGTCTCATTTCGATGGCGAATGGATCTGGGTACGCTGTCGCGGCCGCGTGGTGCGCAGTGATGATCGCGGTAAACCTGCAGTGCTGGCCGGTACGATTCGCGACATCAGCCACGAAAAATTCACGGACCAGAAGCTCTACCACAAGGCAAACTACGACGCGCTGACAGGCTTGCCCAACCGCGGGTTGCTTGTTGACCGCCTTCTCCAGGCCATGCGCCAGGCGGAACGTTCCGGCGAACACCTGGCGGTGGCATTCATTGATCTCGACGATTTCAAGCCCGTGAATGACAACTTTGGTCACGAGGTGGGTGACGAAACACTGGTGAGAATTGCCGCCCGCATGCTGGGCACGCTCCGCGAGGGCGATACGCTGGCACGCGTCGGTGGTGACGAATTTGTCGCACTCCTACCCCGGTGCGGTGATCAGGATCAGAGCGCAAAGGTTATCCACCGCCTGTTGATTGCGGCCTCGGAGACGCTGTTCATCGACAGCCATCGCCTCGTGCTTGGCGCCAGCATCGGTGTGACCACCTACCCCCAAAAGGAAAACCTCGACGCGGACCAGCTGATTCGCCAGGCAGATCAGGCCATGTACACCGCCAAGGCGACGGGGAAGAATCGCATCGAATACTTCGATCCAACTCGCCATCAGTCCGAGCTGCGCGTTACGGGGACCTGTCGAGCCTTCTTCGATGCCATGGACAAGGGCGAGGTTCACCTCTATTACCAGCCCCATATCAACATGCACAGCGGCGAACTCACGGGGGCCGAAGCCCTGATCCGCTGGCATCATCCGGAGAAGGGGCTGCGCTATCCCCGGGATTTTCTCGGCAGCCTAACAACCCAGGAACACGCGAAAACCCTCGGTGAATGGGTCCTGCGCCAGGCGATCCAGCAGATCTGTGCATGGGAGAATGTCGGCTTCCGCTGCCCCGTGAGCATCAACATTGATGTACGCCACCTCCAGACGCCGGACTTTACCGATCGCGTCAGCGCTATCCTGGCGGAGTTTCCCACCCTGCCCCAGGGGCTCCTCGAGTTCGAAATCCTGGAGACCGGAACCCTGGAAGAGTCCACCCTGTCGCGGGAAGTCTTCCCTCGATGCCGGGAACTCGGCATACGCATTGCGCTGGATGATTTCGGTACGGGCTATTCGTCCCTGAGCTATCTCAAGAGCGTCCAGGCCGATGTCCTGAAAGTCGATCGCAGCTTCGTCGTGGACATGCTGGGCGACGCGGACGATCTGGCAATCATCAAGGGCGTGCTTGGCCTCGCGACGGCGTTCAACCGGCGAGTGATCGCCGAGGGAGTCGAAAGCGAGGCCCATGGCCGCATGCTGCTTCGCCTGGGATGCCCCCATGGCCAGGGCTTCTTTATCGGCAAACCCATGCCAGCGCCCCAGCTCCTGGACTGGACCCGCACGTGGGAGCCTCCACGCAGCTGGGCCCGCACGGAGCCCCTACCCATCAAGGATCACCTGTTGCTGGTTGCCCAGGTTGAAGTGCGGGGATGGCGCAGCAGCGCGGACGAGTGGTTGCGGGATGTGGACCCGAAACCCCGCTTGAACCTCGAGCAGAACGGGCTTAGCAAATGGCTGAAAGGTGCATCGGCGAAAGCCCTGCGAAACCAGCCGGAGATTCTGGCCCTGCACAAGGTTCAGGACAAAATTGTCGCTCTCGAAGCGTTCCTGTCCAGGAGCGAGGCCCCCTCCAATTATCAGGAGGAACATGTAGTTGCACTGATAGCACTGTGTGACGAGGCGGAGCCCCTGTTCGAAGCGGCTATCCAGAGCAGCCTGGTGCTCCAGCACCGCAGCCCGCGCCTGTCTTCCAATCTGGGCTAGGCAGAGACAGCCACCCCGTCACTCGACGCCAGGCTCGTCCTCCTCCCGCACCATATCGTCGATGTAGTGCCGGGGGGGTGGAGTCCAGCCCCGCTCTCCACGCTCGTGACCATCGTCGCGGTCACGGTCCATAAGCTGCGCCAGCGCCTCTTCCAACTCGATGTACAGAGACTGGAAACCTCGGCCGTAGCGTTCCCCCTCACCCTTCTGCAACCAGGCCTCGTAGAGTTTTTCCCGGCCCCGGTGCTCGGCTTCATCGAACGCGGCCACGCGCTTCTCGGCCTGAAACGGGTGGAAGTCGCTACTGCGCAGCACTTCCTTGCCCAGCTCCAGCGCCGAGTGGTAAGTCTCGCTCACCACCCAGTCCGCGCCCGCCTCGCGCAATGCGTATAGATGCCCGCGGTCAAAAGCCCGGGCAATCACCCTCAGCTGGGGATGGGCGCGCTTCAGATGCCGCGTAAGTGCGAGGGACTGATCCGGATCATCCATGGCCACCACGAACAGGGAAGCCTCCTCGACTCCCGCTGCATGCAGCAGATCCGGCCGCGTCGCATCGCCAAAGTAGCTGGTGATCTTCACCTCACGCATGTTGTCTATCTGCTGGGGATCGCGGTCCAGCACGACCGTCGGCACACCATTGGCACGCAGCAAACGGTTGACGATCTGACCGAAACGACCAATGCCGGCGATGATCACGGGACCCCGATCGTCGATTTCATCACTCCTGCGCTCCGTCTCGTTCGCCGCATAGCGCGGCAGCACCACGCGATCGAAGGCAATGAACAGCAACGGCGTGAGGAACATGGACAGGGCCACCACCAGCGCCAGCACCGGCACCATATCCTGGGGCAGTACACTGTTCTGCGCCACATAGCTGATCAGCACGAAACCGAACTCACCGGCCTGGGCGAGGCTGAGGGTAAACAACCAGCCGTCGGAGCGGCGGATGCGAAACAGCAGCGCAAGGACAAAGAGCACCGCGGCCTTGGTTCCTATGACCGCCAGCGTGAGCCCCAGCACCAGTCCCGCGTTTTCGACCAGCACAGCGAACTGCACGCCGGCCCCCACGGTGATGAAAAACAGCCCCAGCAGGAGCCCCTTGAAAGGCTCCACGTCGGTTTCCAGCTCGTGGCGAAACTCACTGTTGGCGAGCACGACGCCGGCGAGGAAGGTACCCAGCGCCGGCGACAGACCCACGAGGCTCATGAGCAGAGCTATGCCAATCACCAACACCAGAGCCGTGGCGGTGAAGGCTTCAC
>CAXBBA010000166.1:0-5613 GCA_963973805.1 uncultured Halieaceae bacterium
GTCGGGCAGCCAGACCGGGCTCGAATCCTGCCGCCCCGGCACATGGGGCCAGGCGCTCAACTCTCCGGTCTGGATGGTATAGATGTAGATCTGCGACTCGCGCCCGCTACTGCCAAGCAACTTGTTGGGCAGCACCTCGTTCTGTCGCAATCGACGCTGCTTGAAACCATCCGCGCGGTAAACGGCAAAGGCAATGCGCCGCCCATCCAGGGACACGGAGGCATCAAAGGGAACGCAGGGCAAATTCTCTGTGTAGCAATCAAAAATGACGCGTTCCCAGCCATAACGTCCTCGCAGAACGAGCTGCCCCGGGGCGGAAAAACCCGAGAAGGGCATCGCCACCTCGGGCAATGCGTCAAACACATCCAGATGACGCACTTCCACCGGCTCGCCGTTGATCAGCATGGTGGTGTCGAGGGTACGCGGAACGCGCGAATAGACAATCACGTCCTGCACCGACGGCGAGGCGGCCCGCACTGCCGTTGGCGGACAGAAAGCCGCTAATGCCAACAACAGCACCATCCCCCCCATGATGCGGGCGGTGGCGGTGGTGCCGGGGAACTGACTGGGGAGTCTGTGCATGGGGGAATAGAGGCCTGGCTACCGGGAAGAGATGCTTGTAAGCCCTAGAGGTTACAGCAACGCGACACCGGCGCGAAACAGAACAAAGTTTTCGATGGGCGCCAGACAGCCGGGCGAGCATCAGGAACGAGGACCAGCCCGGGTCACCAGAGCATGCCGGGAAGCCAAGCAAACGTCAGAATTCTTTACATTTTTTCAGAATGACTCATCCACCACTTTTCGCACCCATTTCTAACATATTGTTTCTAAATGATATTTTAATAGGACGTATTTTTGGCACAATCCCTGCTACTCCGTAGGAAAGACTGCTGTCCCTGACTGACTCTTCTTTCGTGAGCAGGATCACAGATCCACACGTTAGTCAGGCGGGGAATCACCGCAAGCGCTATAATTGACTGCAATCTGATACCTGGGTGGTAAACCGCTCCATGAACATTGACGAAACAGGCAGACAGGACGAGCCCAAGACGCCAGCGGACAACGCTGATGCGACGCGGCGCCGTCTGATCAAAGCCTCCGCCGCTGCCCCGCTGGTCGCCACGCTGACGCCGAATTCGGCTCTGGCGCTGTCTTCGGCCGCCGGAGCCTGCGCCGGAGGAGACTTCTCGAACAAGAAGCTCGCCGAGAACGGCAACAGCATCAATGGTGACACGGCCGTGCGTTACGCGGTTCCGTACTATCAGAAGAAATCAGGCAACAACCGCACCGGCTGGGCCAACAAGCTGTATGAGATCGACCGCGAGTACTACGATCAGGACGGCGGAACCCACCCTTGCACAAGAGAAGGTCTGCGGGGTTACTACGACAAAGACACCGCTCACGTCCTGGCCCTGTTTGACGTCAGCGAAGGTGACGCACGTTTTGTCGGCCTGTGGCCCAAAGTTCAGATCCATGACATGTACGCGACGCCGATGACGGGCTCCTGCTGGACCTCTCTTAACGGTGGCGACCTGTTCGATCCCACCTGATCGAATTCGACCCCCGGCCCGGGTACAGCCTTCTGTACCCGGAGCCAACTTCCCCGTAAGCTCGCAGCACTCTTAGCCCTCAGGAGTCAGCGACCCCTTCGTGCCCGAAGCCCAGGACAATTCCGTTCCAAGCCGCCTGCGCGCGGGCGACATCGCGCTGTGCCACCTGGAAGACCACGTGGCCTGTTTTTGTCGCAGCAGCGGAACAACCCACATCCTCGATGCACTCAGCGGCGAACTGCTGTCATGGCTCGACGCCGATCCGCAGGCGAAGACTGCCTCCGAGGCGGAAGCGCACTTTGCTGATCTGCTGGGTGTGCCCGAAGCAGAGCTTTCCCCAAATATTCAGTCTGCACTGCACTTGCTGATCAGTGAAGAACTGGTCCTGGAGGAGCGTGGGTGATCGCAGCCGACTTCAGTAGCCGAGATTTTGCCCGACGCCTTGCAACGACGGGCATCGTGTTTCGCACAGGCCCCTTCCTCGTGGGCCTGACAAGCGATATTTCCTCCTTCGCCGAGACCTGGCGGGACTGCTATCGCAGCGTCGAAATCCTTCCCGCGGCAACCATCGCCCACTTCCAGATCAAGGTGTTGCGCAAACGCGGCCCCCGGGGCCTCCTGCGCCCCCAGGCGATATTTCGCATAGCTGACAGGGAGCCTTTTGATCCCTACCCGCTTTCCCACGCATTCCCCATGTTCGAGTGGGGCCTGAACTGGTGCATTGGCACCATGGCCCATCAGTTTCTGATGCTGCACAGCGCGGTGGTGGAGCGAAAGGGCCACGCGGTGATCATGCCGGCCCAACCCGGTTCGGGAAAAAGTACGCTCTGCGCCGGACTGATTGCCCGCGGCGCGCGCCTGCTCTCGGACGAGTTTGGCATTATCGATATGGCATCGGGAGACTTGCTACCCATTCCCAGGGCGGCGCCCCTGAAAAACGAATCCATCGAGGTGATCCGGCGCTTTTCCCCCGAGGCGCGCCTGGGGCCCGTCTACGACAAGACGCGTAAAGGCACCGTCTCGCATCTGTTTCCCGACGCGCGCTCCCTGGCGGCGCAGAACACGCCGGCCAAACCGGGACTGCTGCTCTTCCCCAAGTTCGTGCCTGAAGAGCATTCCGTGGAAGTACTGGAACAACCCCGCGCCGTTGCCCTGACACGCCTGGTGAACAACTCCTTCAACTACCTGATCAGCGCCGAACCCGGCTTCCATGCACTGACCGCTCTGGTGCAGCGGTGCCGGTGTATCCAGCTGCGCTACGCCGACATGGACGCGGCGATCGCCGCCATCGACGAAAGCCTTCCCGCCTCATGAGCCTGCTACAGAAGACCCTGGCCGGCCAGGTCGCCCTCAGCGCTTTTTCTCCCCGGGACTGGAACCAGCTGATGACGGAGGGGCGCCAGGCCAACATGATGGCGCGCCTGGCGATTGTCCTTGTCGGGCAGGCCGGGGAGCAGGAGCTTCCGCGCACCGTCCGCGACGTGCTGGACGGCTCCATCGCCTATGTTGATTACCTGCAGGTACGGGCACGCTTCGAGCTGCAGCGGGTATCCCGCATCGCCCAGGACTGCGCCTACCCTGTGATCGCCCTGAAAGGGGCCGCCTATCTGCTGACGGGAATCGACGCCGCTGGCGGGCGCTCCCTCAGCGATCTGGACGTCATGGTGCCGCGGGAGCATTTGGACGACTTCGAAGACAAGCTGCGGTACGCCGGCTGGAGCTTCTCCGAGGACGTGAGCGCCTACGACGAGTACTACTATCGCGAACTGGCCCATGAACTGCCGCCCATGCGCCACGCCAAATCCCAGCTCGAGCTCGATGTGCACCACAACATCCTGCAGCCCACGCACCGGTTTGCGGTGGACGTGGCTCCCATGGTCCAGAATGCCCGCCCGATCCCCGGGACAGCCCTGCACGCCCTCGACCCCGCCGATCAGATCCTCCACAGCGCCACGCACCTGACCATGAGCGACGAACTGCGCGGGGGCCTGAGGGATGTGCATGACGTCGTGCTGATCTACCGTGAGGAACTCGCAAAGGACCCCGGATTCTCCCAGGCTCTGGTGGAACGCGCGGTGCAACTACAGCTCGGCCGCCCCCTGTTCTACGTCCTGGACTTCGCCGAGCGCCACCTGGGTCTCAACCTGCCCCCCGAAACCGCCCGCCGCCTGCGCGAAGCCGCTCCCCCACAACCGGTGCTGGCGCTCATGCGCCAGCTTCTTGACCGGCGCCTGGCACCGGAAGGACACAACCCGGGGGACGGCAGTCTCACGGAATTCCTGCTTTACCTGCGCTCCCACTGGATTCGCATGCCCCCCGCTCTCCTGGCCCGCCACCTGCTCCGCAAGGCACGCCAGCGAAACAGCAGCACCTGAAACGACCAGGTTAGGCCCAAAGCGTCGAAGTAGTCACATTTTCGGCCTTCGAACCCAACGGAAAAACAGCCCAGAGCGCATAATAGGCGGATGAAAATTTTGCCCGCCATGACCGTTCTCGCCTGCCTGCTGGCCGCTCCGATCGCAGCTCAGACCTTCGACTCACCCCAGGGGTACTACGAGGACGCCAGCCGCCTGCAGAGCCTTGGCGATACCGACGCCGCCATCATTCAGCTGCGCAACGCCCTGCAGCTCTACGCAGATCACGTGCCTTCTCTGCTGTTGCTGGGCCAGATCCAACTGAATCAGCGCGCGGCCGGAGAAGCCATTCAACTGCTTGAGGACGCACTGATGCAGGGGGCGGACCCCACGATCGTCCTGAAGCCCCTCGCCGATGCCTACCTGCAGCGCGGGGAATACAGCCGCCTGCTGAGCCGCATCCCCCTGGATCGGGTTCCCGATGAGGTCATGCCTTCCATCCTTGCCGCCCACACTGAGGCCAACATCGCCCTGAGTCGCCTGCCCCGGGCTGAAGCCCGCCTGGAGCAGGGCGTCGCTCTGAATCCGGAGCTTCCGGATTTGCAGCTGGCCGAGGTATCCCTTCGCCTGCGCCAGGGAGACGTGGCCCGCGCGGAGCAATTGGCGGAACAGTTGGTACAGAAGCACCCCTCGGACAGTCGCAGCTGGAACGCCCGGGCCTCGGTACACCACCTGCTCGGCGCCTCCGCGGAGGCCATCGCTGACTATCAGCGCGCCGTCGAGCTGGAACCCTACAGCGCCAATGCGCGTATCGCCCTGATAAGCCTGTTGATCGACTCCGGGGAATTCACCGCCGCCGAAGACCACGTGGCCTGGATGCGGGAAGCGATCCCCTCCGACCCCCGTGCCGCCTATTTTTCGGCGCTCCTGGCCGCCCGCCACGGAGACCGGGATAAGGAAACCAGCGAAATAGAAGCGGCCGCGGCGATCTTCGACGCCGTTGGCAGCGAGAAGATGGCAACGGACCACCAGATGCAGATGATGAGCGGTCTGACCTACTACAGTCAGGGCGCCTTTGAAAAAGCCCGGGGCCCCGTGAGCCAATACCTCGCCCACGATCGCGAGGATGCGGGGGCCGCGCGCCTCATGGCAGCCATCCTCATCGCCATGGATGAGGCCGATGAGGCCGTGCAGCTACTGCTACCCCTGCATCGGCGCACCCCCGGCGATACGAGTACCACTCTGGTCCTCGCCGACGCCCTCAATGCGGCAGGCAGGCCCCTCGAAGCCGCCCGGCTCCTGGAATCGATACCGGGGATCGGTTCAGGGACCCACGCCGGTGATCAGCGCCTGGCGAAGGCACTGCTGGATTCGGGGGATACGGAACGGGGCACCGCGCTCCTCGAGTTGAGCCTCGCCGCTCGGGGCAGCGACAAACAGAGCCTGCTTCTGGTGCTGGCGCGCCTGAAGAACGGTGACTTTGCTGCCGCGATGGCGCAACTGGAACAGATCGCCCAGGTATCGGGCTGGACACCTCTGCTCTCGAACCTCAATGCCATTGCCCTCGCCGGTTCCGGCGACGACGACGGGGCTGTCGCCGCCCTGGAACGCCTCACGAAAACCGACCCGGATTTCTACCCGGCCTGGGTGAACCTGAGTCGCCTCCAGCGCGAGAGCGGTAACTGGCTGGCCGCCCGCAGCTCGCTGCA